>CAJCBY010000345.1 GCA_903960725.1 uncultured Cytophagaceae bacterium
ATGATTAAGTTCATATCTACAGCAGTGACTTTCATCGCATCTTCCTTGCCTTTAGCAGCGGCACGTACACGTACCATATTGATGGCTGCTACCGCTTCTGCTTGTTTTCCTAATTTGAATTGAGCTTCTGCTAACATCAAATAGGTATCCGCTAAACGATGAACGAAATAATCACGTGAACCATTTTCGTACGTCATATCTGGACGAAGTGGATCGAAGAATTTCTGTAATGTAGGGAACAAAGCAAAGTTATACATACTAGGAACCAATACTTGGTATTTCTTAGTAGCACGCTCAGCTAAAGACATTTCATAACCAGGGATAAAGATAGCCGTATCACCCGCCTTATAAGTTAATGTTGCTTTGGAAGCATCAAAACTAGTATTGATAGGTGTAGCAGATGGCTTATTTGAATACCAAGTATCTTTAAATGTCTTCTTGTAACGCGTATCGTTCACACGATCAGCAAATACCGTATTTAACAAATAAGGAGTTGGTTTTAAACGCTTGAATGGACGACCATTCACAACGTCACGTTGCATACCAGGCTGAGTATCATATTGCATTCCAAAGTATAAGTGAAGCTTGTTACCTTGGTTATCAACCTGACCATTCGTTAATGGATCAGAAGTATATTGAACCGCAAAAATTACTTCATTATTTACTTGATTAGCTTGATCAAATACAGATGCAAAATCAGGTAATAAAGCAAAGCCATAATTAGCAATTACCGTGTTACATAACGTTGCCGCATTAGCATAATCCGTAGACTCAGCAAACTTTGAAGAAGCACGAGTCAAGTATACTTTTGCTAACAAATTCTCTGCAGCTGGCTTAGTCGCACGACCATAATCACCCGCCGCTTTAACAGCAGGTAACACCGCAATAGCGTCCTTTAAATCTGTCTCAATTTGCTTGTAAACAGCTTGCTCTGTGGCACGTGTTGCTGTTTTAGTAGGCCCAGTCGTTTCCTTTAAACGTAAATCTAATGGACCAAACTGTTGTACTAAAATAAAGTAGTAGTGTGCACGTAAATACTTCATTTCTGCTACACGTGTCGCTTTAACCGCATCGGTGATACCCGTTACAGCTGGAGCACGATCAATAACTGCATTGATTGTATTAATTCCTTTGTAGGTCTCATCCCATAATTGAGCTAAGATATCAACAGAAGAAGTTAATTGAGAATCATAAAAGTGAAATCCTTTGTATGATCCATCCGCGCCAGCGCTGTAAATATCAGTACCATATTCTGACATAGTTAATCCACGCTCAGTAGCATAGAATGAACGAAGTGGAGTATAAGCAGCATTTGTTGCCGCTACGAATCCTGGAGTCGTAGCAATGTAATCGTTACTGATGGAAGAAACCACTGTCTCTTTCAGTAGATCACTACATGAGGCAGTACCCAACATAATCGCTGAAGCAATACCTACTATTTTTAATGAATTTTTGATATATAAACTTTTCATTATTTCAGGGATTAAAATTTAATATTTAAACCGAACGTAGAAACAGAAGTAGCTGGTGTTACGTTGTTTTCTACGTTTCCATTAGATGTTTCCGGATCCACCCCATTTTCTTTCGAACGATAGTTAGAGAAGATAAATGGTTGTTGAATACTAGCAAATAAACGCATAGAAGATAATCCTAACTTCTGAGCTGTTTTAGCTGGGAAAGAGTAACCAAAGTTAATGTTACGAACTTTAATGAAAGAACCATCATAATACATAATTGCTGTATTATAAGCTGGGAATTCTTGGTTAAAGTTAGGACGAGGATACTTAGCACCTGGATTGTTAGGAGTCCAGTAATCCACTTTGATTTGGTTATAACGACCTTGTAGGTAGTTAGAATTTTGGTGGAACTTAGAAACAATCATTTGGCCTTGACGCGTAAAGATAAAGAATGACAAATCGAATCCTTTATAAGAGAATCGGTTAGTTATACCACCAGTCCAAGAAGGAACGTCAGAACCTAATAAGACACGATCTGCTGCGGTTATTTTACCATCATTATTAGAATCCTTCACTTTAATTTGACCTACAGTAAAGCCCATTGCTTTGGCTTTGTCAGCTTCAGCCGTTTGCCAGATACCCGCATATTCATAATCAAAATAAGAGTTCAATGGCTTACCGATAAACCAACGGTTACCTACGTCATCTTTTGCTCCATTATAAAGTGAAACAATTTCCTCTTGATTTTTATAGAATACGAAATCCGTGCTCCATTTGAAACCATTCGCTGCATCTATGTTATTAGTTGTTAATGAAAGTTCAATACCACGGTTCATCGTCTCCCCTACGTTACGAGTAACGGCAGCGAAACCTGTTGAAGTAGGTAATTGATCAGACAATAATAAATCCGTTGTGTTTGTTTGATAGTATTCTGCTGAACCGGAAATACGTCCTCTCCAGATAGAGAAATCGACCCCCACGTTTTGTGAAGTAGATGTTTCCCACTTCAAATCCGCATTACCGATGGTATTAGGACGGTATCCGTAAGCAGCGGTGTTATTCCAAGCATAAGAAGTACGACCCTCTAAACCTACTGTTTGGTAAGGAGAAAGACCTTGATTACCTACTTGAGCATATGATGCACGAACCTTTAATTCATCTAACCAAGTTAGATCTTTCATGAAGTTCTCTTGGTGAATATTCCAACCTAAAGCCACACCTGGGAAGTTACCCCATTTCGTATTCTCACCGAAACGAGATGAACCATCACGACGCGCAGTAACTGTTAATAAGTACTTGCCTTTGTAATCATAGTTAATACGAGCCATGTAAGAAGCAATTGTCCATTGGATCAAATTAGAACCTACAGCTTGAATAGAAGACGCATTACCAACATTATAAAACTGTTGAGTCTCTACAGGAACTCCCAATACACTTTGCGAATACTGCTCGAAGTTATCGCGTTGCATAGACTGCAATAAAGTAACACCTAAATTGTGATCCTTGAATTGCTTGTTATACGTTATGATATTCTCAATCGTATAATTAAAACCTTGACGATTATCCGTAGTCGCCGTAGGATTACCTCCTTTAATATTATTCGTTAATGCACCATAGAAACGACCATTACGAGAAATTGTAAAGTCAGGTCCAAAGTTTACACGGTATTTCAAACCTTCAGCTAATTGTAACTCAGCATAAATACTATTGAACATACGGTATTTTTTTGTCTCATCGATTACAGCACCTGGAACGATCTCATTCAAAGGGTTTGTTAATAAGGCATCATCCGTTTGTTGGAAAATTAAGTTACCACTATCATCATAAGCTCTAGCTAACGGATTTTGTGACATTAAGAAACCATATGGATTGATGTTAGCTCCATTAGTTACCGCATACATTAAATAAGACGAAGCTCCTACTTTTAAGCTTTTATTCACCTGGTGGTCAACACTTGTACGCACTGAATAGCGCGTGAAATCTAAACCCTTGATAATACCATTATCTTGAAAATAACCCGCATTAATAGAGAACTGAGTCTTTTCATTACCGCCTTGAACACCAATCGCATGGTTTTGCTGAACACCTTTTCTAACCATCATATCTTGGTAATCAAGTGAACGTCCTTTCGCAATACCATCTAATTCAATAGGAGTAAATAACTTAGAGTCAGCAAAAGCATCTACAACTCCAGTAGGAACTAAGTTACCATTTGCATCTTTGTAAGTACCAATCGTACGACGTGACTCACGCTTCATTTCAGCGTATTCTGCACCCGTAAATAAATTTATCTTGTCTAATGATTGAGTAGAACCAATATATGAATCATAAGAGATAACTGTTTTACCATCTTTAGATCCACGCTTAGTCGTAATCAAAACAACACCATTCGCACCACGAGCACCGTAAATAGCTGTTGCTGTTGCATCTTTAAGGATTTCCATTGAAGCCACATCATTCGGGTTCATATCTTCATAACCTCCTGAAAGTGGAATACCATCTACTACGTATAATGGATCATTACCCGCATTGAATGAACGACGACCACGAATTAAAACACGCGGTACTGCACCTGGTTTAGAACCTGATTGCGCTACGTCCACACCCGCCACACGACCTTGCATCGCTTGACCTAAGTTTGTAATAGGCATCTCTGTAATCTGCTTAGCCGTTACAGATGATATTGCACCCGTTAATTGACTCTTCTTTTGAGTACCATAACCGACAACAACTACTTCTTGTAAAGACTTAGTATCAGCACTTAAAGCGACATTAACTTGTGTTTTTGTGCCTACTGAAACTTCCTGAGCGTTCGTTCCTACAGCCGTAAATACTAAAACTGCCGAATTACTAACTGTAATCTTGTAATTTCCGTCTACATCCGTAGAAGTACCTTTGGATGTTCCTTTAACGGCAACACTGGCGCCAGGAATACCTAAGCCATCCTCAGATGAGGTTACTTTGCCTGAGACCGTCCGATCTTGGGCAAAAATTTGAATACTCAATAACAGCATTATGCCACTAAGGAGCACCTTGGAAAGTAATTTTTTTCTCATAGGTTAATTAAAATTAAGTTGTTTGCAAAGTCTTTTGTATCCTATCCCACAAGGCTTTGCATTCTTGTCGGGATAGTCGTAAGGGTTTTATTGGGTACTTATTTACTATTTTTAATCTCTTTATCCAGCTCATTCTTTTCGAAAACATTTCAATCTTATTAAGATTATATATCCCGAAAAGCACAATTGACAATTGATTTACTCAAATATTTCTTATAATTATTACATATTAGCAAGCATAGGCTTTCCTTGTCATTTGGTCCTTCATTACCCTTAGAGCACCAAACAATAAATTATAAACCGATTGAGGATTAATATTCATCTGTTCTGAAATTTGATCCGTATCCATATTCTCAAAATACTTCAAAGTAATTGCCTCTCTCTGACGCTTACTTAATTTACTTAAGCTTTGGTACATAGATTCATGTGACATACGCTCCTCTTCCACCATCACTAACTGTCTTTCTGGTGACGGAATATCTTCCATAAATTGGTAATGATACGAATCATGGTGGTTTTGATTTTTCAACTGCGTCTCTAATTGACGAACAATTTTTCGCTTGATGGAGGCCATCAAATAAAACTTAACACTGGTAGTAGGACCAAGACTTGCATGATTCTTCCAAATCTCTATGAATAAGTCATGCAAACAGTCTTTAATTAAATCTTTATCACTCGTAATGCCCATACAGTAGGTATAGAGTGGTTGAACGAAATGAGCGTACAAAACTGAAAAGGCTTGCTGATCTCCAGCTCTAAACTGATCCCAAATTTCTACTTCATTAATGGTCTTCTTCATAAATCAAACTAAAATTGTACAATAGCATTATCTTTTATAACCGCAGAAACACTACTTTGGGAATATAGAATATAATTGTATAAAAAATCAAAGAAAATATTTAATTTTTTTCCGTAAACGTTTACGGAAACGTTTACAATTAAAAATATTATTTTTGCGTCTCAATAAATCAGAAATTTTAGTCGTTTCTTTGAATTCGGTAACCAAATCATTAATTGTATTTAATCAATAAACACCTCTATGAATAAAAAATTAAACACCCTAGATGCATCCATGTTAGTGATGGGATCGATGATTGGGTCAGGTATCTTTTTAGTGAGTTCGGAAGTAGCTAGATCAGTGGGCTCCCCTATTTATTGGATTGGCACTTGGCTTTTAACTGCCTTCTTAACTATTACAGGAGCATTTGCCTACGGAAAACTAAGTTCTGTCTTCCCTAAAACAGGAGGTCAATATATCTATCTAAAGGAATCATATAATTCTCTAATTGGATTTCTGTTCGGTTGGACCACCTTTTTAGTTATTCAAACGGGTACAATCGCTGCAGTTGCAGTAGCTTTTGCGCGTTATGCGGGCTTTATTTTTCCTGGAATTTTAAATGATACGCCATTAGTAGGGGATTTCATTACCACTCAACAAATTTTGGCGGCATCCTTAATTGCCTTATTAACCTATGTCAATAGCCGGGGTGTACAATTTGCCTCATTAGTTCAAAATATTTTTACCATTACCAAAATTGGAGCCATCATAATCCTTATCATTATAGGTTTATATGTGGGCGTTCAAAATGGTTGGATTCACTTCAAAGGATTTTTTGCAGATCCTTTCACAGTTGATACGGTTACTAACACCACCCATTCAATCGGAGGCTGGGAGTTAGCCTCTCTATTCGGAGTAGCGATGATTGGACCCTTATTTTCTTCCTCAGCATGGAACAATGTAACTTTTGCAAGTGCGGATTTTGAAGATCCAAAGAAGACGATTGCCAAAGGCTTAGTCTATGGTTCTGCGCTCGTATGTTTATTGTATTTATTAACCAATATGGCTTATTTAAGCATTCTACCTCTGAAAGGAGAAGCGGATGGCATCAACAGTTATGCTCGTGGTATTATGTTTGCAACGCAAGATCGCTTAGGTGCAGCTGCATTAGAAACTGTATTAGGTGGAATAGGAGCCCTTGTGATGGCGGTATTTATTATGATCTCAACATTCGGATGCAATAACGGAATTATCTTAGCGGGTGGTCGCTTATTTCAAGCGATGGCTAATGATCGTTTATTTTTTAAGAAAGCGGCTGAAACAAATGACAAAGATGTTCCGGTCTATTCTTTAGGAATTCAGGGACTTTGGGCTATCCTATTATGTTTCTCTGGATCTTATGGAGCCCTATTAGATTTTACCGTTTTCGCTATCTTGATATTCTATTTCTTAACAGTAGCCTCCGTATTTAAAACGAGAATCATGCAGAATGAATTACCACTAGTACAGAAGGTACTATTCAGTGGCTATTTAGTATTACTTGTAGGAATCGCAGGTAACCTATTGTGGGTAAAAACACTCTCCTCTTCCATTGGATTAGGAATCGTGCTTTTAGGAATTCCGTTTTATTTTGTCATGAAGAAAACTCAAAGCAATTGATTTGCTTTCATCCAAGTAATTAAACGATCGAACCACAAGTCCCCACTTGTGGTTTTATTGTTTAGTCCAAAACCGTGACCACCTTTTGCATATACATGTAAATCAACAGGGACTTTGTTTGCAGTTAATCGTTCAGCATATAACAAGGAGTTTTTTAAAGGAACAGCAGTATCATCTGAGGCATGAACAATAAATGCCTTAGGCGTCTGAGCCGTTACTTGTTCCTCATTAGAGAACAAAGCTAATTCCTCCTCTGTAGGATTCTTTCCTAATAAACTTTGTTTACTTCCTCCATGGCCAAAAGGACGCATGGATATAACTGGATACAATAAGATCGAAAAATCAGGCCTTAAATTAGCGCCAGATAGTGATCCAGTATAGTCTTTATTGAAATGGGTAGAAGCTGTTGCGGCTAAGTGCCCTCCTGCAGAGAAGCCCATGATACCAACTTTGGCAGGATCAATCTTCCATTTTGCTGCATTAGTACGAACCAAGGCAATCGCAGCTTGCGCATCTTGTAGTGGAGCATACTTCTTCTCGACTTGAGCTGAATCAGCGGGTAGACGATAATATAATACCAAAGCTGACACGCCTATCTCGTTAAATTTAGCTGCAATATCATAACCCTCATGTGACGAAGCTAAAATTCGATAACCACCCCCAGGACAAATCACAACACACGATTGCGGATTTTTGGACGCAGGAGCTGGAAAGAAACGATACGTGGGAACACTTACGTCTGAAATCCGCTCAATTCCATCTGCTCCTTTGTTGGCTTTTTGTTTGTTAGCTACGGGCTTACTATTGGGTATGCCAGCAGGATAAAGCGGAAGATAATCTTGTGCCATAAGAGGAGAGGCAAAAAGGAAGATGAGGATAAATTTTTTCATGAGGTTGAGGACTTTTCGGTAGTAATTAACAAAACAGCTGATAATATCAAACTACTTGCGAACAACAATATACTACTTAAAGACTCACCTAGAATAATATTACCTAAAAACAACGCAATTATTGGATTTACATAGGTATACGTAGAGACCAAAGTCGCATCTAAAGCCTTTGATAAATAACCAAATAATCCAAAACCCAACATGGAGCCTATAAGCGCTAAATAAATAAATACATAAATTGCTTTAGCAGGAATACCAGATAAAAGGACGGATTGAGCATCCCCTCTAAACAAAGCTATTATCAATAAAATAAGCCCCCCTGTTGTCATTTGAATCCCACAAACCTGCGTAAAATGATAGGTATTTGCTTTCATAAATTGAATATAAAAGACCCCTAGATTCCACGCTAAAACTGCTATCAATAAGAAACCCATTCCTTTGTAAAAGTCAATTTCTCTCCCTGGAATTGCTAAATTCTTTTGGGATGCTAATAAGATGATTCCAACAAAGCCAATTAAGGTTCCAATTAATTTACGATTACTCGGTTTTCGTCCTGATATCCAGAAAAATAGGACTAATAACAAAGGCCCAAAAGCCATAAAAACAGACGATAAACCCGAAGGGATAGTTAAGCCTGCTAAGGCCATGCAACCATTGCCTAATGTAATTAACAAAACACCGGCTAGAAGGTGCACTTTCCAATGTTCAAAAGATAACGTCTTCCAATGTCCACCTAAAATTGACCAAGCTAAAAAAAGCACGCCAGCGACTAAATTCCTGGAAAAGGATATAACTAAAGGAGGTAAATAATCCAACAGAATTCGGACACTCAGAAAGGTGCTCCCCCAAATAAGGTAAAGACCACCTAGCGCTAACAACGTAACCAGCGATACCGATTCCTTTTTGTTCATCTTAATCTAATAAATCTGGTCTTCTAGTCTGCGTACGTAATACAGCTTGCTCATGACGCCACTCCTCAATCTTCTTTTCGTGACCTGACAATAAAACCTCTGGAACATCCATTCCATCAAAACTAGCTGGACGTGTATAGACAGGAGGTGCTAATAATCCATCTTGGAATGAATCCGTCAAAGCAGAACTTTCATCCCCTATCGCACCTGGAATCAAACGGATGATGGCATCAGCCGTAACAGCGGCAGCTAATTCACCACCAGACAACACATAGTCACCTATGGAAATCTCCTTCGTCACATACTTTTCCCGTATGCGCTCATCGATTCCTTTGTAATGACCACAAATAAATAACAAATTTTCGCCTAGACTTAATTGATTAACTAACCCTTGTTTTAAGACAATTCCATCCGGACTAAAATAGATGATTTCATCATAATTACGCTCCGCTTTTAAAAACTCAATGCACTTCGATAATGGCTCTACGGCCATCACCATACCAGCACCTCCACCAAAAGGATAATCATCCACTTGCTTGTGCTTCTTCTCAGAAAAATTGTGTAAGTCATGAAATACTACTTCCACTAGCCCTGCTTTAGCGGCACGCGCACAGATAGAATGCTCAAAAAAGCTATTCATTAAAGCCGGGACTACTGAAATAATATCAATCCGCATCTTCTTGGGTGTAAACTTCTAATAAACCATCAGGTAAAATACTGTGCACGATTTGATTCTTCTTATCCACTTTCGGTATGATCGCATCGATTAAAGGAATTAAGACTTCATGGCTTTGGTAAATCATGACCACCACATCTTGCGCACCAGTACTATAAATCTCCTTCACTGTACCTAATTCACCTAGATTCGCATCAACCACTTGGTATCCGATGACCTCGTGGTAATAAAATTGATCATCTTTTAACTTTGGCAAAGCCGATAACGGCAAAAAGACCTTCAAGCCCACTAATTCCTTTGTAGCATCTAAGGAGCTAATCCCCTCTAATGTGATCAGATTCAGATTATCACGAATCTGAATATCCTCCACGAAATAAGGAACCATCTCATTTCCTTGTTGTAAGAAAATAGCATCTAGATCGTCATACTCATAGGGATCATCTACGTCCAAATAGAGGTGAAAAGCGCCTTTTAAACCGTGCGGTTTAGAAAGGGTTCCTAATTCGAAATATTCAGTCTTTGCCATAGGTACAAAAAAAAATCATACAAACTTGAGAACAAATTTGTATGATTTTAAATAAAATCAAAAATTATTCAGCTGCTGGAGCTTCCTCTGCTGCTTCTTCAGCTGCTGGAGCTTCCTCTGCTGCTTCTTCTGCTGCTGGAGCTTCTTCAACTGCTTCTTCTGCTACTGGAGCCTCTTCAGCTACCTCTGCTACTACTGATTCCTCAACTGCAGCAGGAGCCTCAGCTACTATCTCGTCAACTTCTACACCAGTCGCTTCTTCTTCCGCTTCGTTGATAGCTTCTACTACGCTAGCTACTAAAGCCTCTTCTGCTACTTTATTTTTTGCTGCAATATTTTCAGCACGAGTGCTAGATACTTTAGCTTCAGCCTCTAAACGAGCCGCTTTAGACTTCGCCTTAGACTGTTGTAATGTACTTGCTTTCGTTTGAATAGATATCTCTTTCTCTGCTTTCCAAGCCTCGAACTTAGCATCAGCTTGTTCTTGCGTGATCGCACCTTTATTAACACCTACTTGTAAGTGTTTCGCATACATGATTCCTTTATAAGAAAGGATTGCACGAACAGTGTCAGTTGGCTGAGCACCGTTCAATACCCATTGGATTGCTTGTTTCTCGTTTAAAACGACAGTTGCTGGGTTGGTGTTAGGGTTGTATGTTCCGATTTTTTCTACAAAACGTCCGTCACGTGGTGCACGAGCATCCGCAACTACTACATCGAACATTGCTAACTTTTTGCGTCCGCGACGCGCTAATCTGATTTTAACAGCCATTAGATATGGGTTTGTGAGGGATCTCGTCCCCCGGGTTTATAAATAGTCTGCAAAATTAAACTATTTTGCTTTCATTTCAAACAAAGAAATAGAGAAAATAAACCGATAAGCCGAATTCTGTCGGTGGTTACCCACCGTCCTATCATTTATCTTCGATAAACATCACTGTTTACCTGTAGCAATCTACCCGCTAGCATCGGACGAGCCACCCTTTTGTCTTGCGACAGCTAGCCTATTTGATCTTGCAACGCGTGAGGTTTACCTATGCCTGTTTTGTCACCAAACCAGCGGTGGGCTCTTACCCCACCTTTTCACCCTTACCCGAAGGCGGTAATTTTCTGTGGCACTTGCTGTTGAATCCGAAGATCCCCCTTCCAGTTAAGAAGCACGCCGCTCTATGTTGTTCGGACTTTCCTCTTTAAAA
>CAJCBY010000346.1 GCA_903960725.1 uncultured Cytophagaceae bacterium
CCTGGGTTCCAAAAAGTAGCCATGAAATACTGGGAAACTGGTCTAGGCGAAATGTACCGTAGTTTCTCGAAAGAGGCCTTTACAAAAGCCTTGCAAGTATTAATCCCGGAGATTCAAATCACCGACTTAGTCGAAGGTGGCGCGGGTGTTAGAGCCCAAGCCTGTGACCGAGAGGGCGGTTTGCTAGATGATTTCTCAATCGTGGAAGACGCGAAAGTAATCAATGTATTGAATGCACCTAGTCCGGCGGCGACGTCCTCTTTAGCGATTGGAAAAACCATCTCTGAGATGGCCTTAAGTAGATTTTAAAAGAAATAGATGAAATTATTACTGAATTATTTAAAAGTATACCGCTGGCGCGTGGTGGGGGCCTTAGCCCTGGCAGCCACGAACCAGATTTTCTCCTTGATGGATCCCTATATTTTTAGGAAGATCATTGATGATGTGGCGGCGGTGTACCGCTCGGATACCCACACGATTGACCAATTTGTGGCGGCGATTTGGCCTTTGGCGTTAGCGTCCGTAGGCGTGGCCTTTGTGAGCCGGGTAGCAAAAAACTTTCAGGATTATTTCATTAACACGGTAACCCAAAAAGTAGGTGCGAACCTCTATTCAGACGGAATCCGCCACTCTCTGGAGCTACCTTATGAGACGTTTGAGGACCAAAGATCGGGCGAGACCTTAGGCAAACTCCAAAAAGTCCGTACTGACGTAGAGAAGTTGATCACTTTGGGAATAAACATCTTATTCCAATCAGTCATCGCCTTAATCTTCATCTCAGTCTACGCGTTTTCAGTACACTGGATGGTCATGCCGCTTTTCTTAATCACGGGACCCCTCATCGGTTATGTTTCGTCCGTTTTAAGTAAGAAGATCAAAGTGATTCAGATCGAAATCGTGAAAGAATCTACTGGTTTAGCAGGATCAACGACGGAATCGTTGCGCAATATCGAGCTAGTGAAATCTTTAGGATTAGCAGAACAAGAGATCGCTCATTTAAATGCAACGACGGAGAAAATCCTGAAATTAGAATTAAAGAAAGTGCGCTACGTGCGTTCAATGGCCTTTGTCCAAGGAACCTGCGTGAACTTATTGCGTATGCTAATGGTAGTCGTTTTAATCTACCTGATCTACGAGGGAAAGATCACGATTGGTCAATTCTATTCATTAAATATCTATTCTTTCTTCCTCTTTAATCCTTTGCAAGAGATAGGAAATGTAGTCAATACCTACCGCGAGGCGGAGGTTTCGCTTCAGAATTTCGAGCAGGTATTGAGTATTCCATCGGAGAAGAAACCGGCAAATCCGAAAACGATTTCGTCTATTCAGGAATTGAAGTTCGATCACGTTTCTTTCAAACACCAATCCGCAACGACGGAAGCTTTGGACGGAATCACGTTCTCGGTTAAAGGCGGCGAGACGATTGCCTTCGTAGGACCATCGGGTGCAGGAAAATCAACTTTAGTAAAATTATTGGTTGGTCTTTATCGTCCCAAAAAAGGACAAGTATATTACAACGGCGAACCTAGCGATGCGATTGATTTCGATCAATTGCGCAAAAAGATTGGTTTTGTGACCCAGGACACACAATTGTTCTCCGGTTCCATTCGCGAGAACTTGTTGTTCGTTAACCCGAACGCGACGGACGCCCAGTGCATGGAGGTTTTAGAGAAGGCAGCCTGCCAAAGCTTACTGGCTAGAGCCGATAAAGGATTGGATTCCTTAATCGGTGAGGGTGGAGTAAAAGTGTCCGGAGGAGAAAAGCAGCGCTTGAGTATTGCGCGCGCCTTGTTACGGGATCCGAACTTATTGGTTTTTGATGAGGCGACGTCGGCCTTAGATTCTTTGACAGAAGAAGAAATTTCCGAGACTATTCGTTCTTTATCCGTTGATACGGAGCACCTTACGATCTTAATTGCGCACCGTTTATCCACGGTGATGCACGCGACGCGGATCTATGTCTTAGAGAAGGGACAGATTGTGGAGCAGGGCTCTCACGACGATTTAGTGGCGAGTAAAGGATTGTATTATGCGATGTGGAGACAGCAGGTAGGAGAAAACAAATAAATAATTTTGCTTTTTCTATAATTGCCAAAGATTCTTTGGCATAAACTATCACTCTACAAATCCAATTGTGTATATTTAACGTTTGAAAAAATTTATTAAACCCTATGTCATTAAATAAGTATTCACGGACTTTAACACAGGAGGTTTCTAATCCCGCAGCGAAAGCGATGCTTTATGGTATCGGTTTAACACCAGAGGATATGAATAAAGCTCAAATCGGTATCGCAAGTACCGGTTATGAGGGAAATACTTGTAATATGCACTTGAATGGCTTGTCAGTTCATGTGAAAAAAGGGATCCAGGAGAATGGTATGGTCGGCTTGATCTTCCACACAATCGGGGTTTCTGACGGAATGACTAATGGGAATGACGGGATGAGCTATTCTTTGCCATCACGTGATATCATCGCAGATTCAATAGAAAACGTAGTGGCAGCCCAGTGGTATGACGGCGTAATCGCGGTCGTAGGTTGTGATAAGAATATGCCAGGCGCCATGA
>CAJCBY010000347.1 GCA_903960725.1 uncultured Cytophagaceae bacterium
AACAAAATAAGCGTATTGCTTCTATAGCACTAGAAGTGAATCACAAAGGTGAGAAATATACAAATGCTGACATAAGTGCTAAAGGAAAGCATGTTGTTGTAATTGGTGGTGGAGATACCGGTTCTGATTGCGTGGGTACATCCAATCGTCATAAAGCTGCTTCTATTACACAAATTGAAGTAATGCCTAAACCTCCTGTCGATAGAGCATCGAACACTCCTTGGCCTAATTGGCCAAATATGTTACGAACCTCTACATCTCATGATGAAGGAGTGGAGCGCCTTTGGTCAATTGCATTGCAAGAATTTGTTAAAAATGATATGGGTGAATTAGAAGCTTTGGTTATTGGTGACATCGTCTATAACATGAAGGATGGTAAAATGGAGCAAGAGGTAATAAATACAAGAAAGATTCCTTGTGATATCGCCCTAGTAGCTGCAGGTTTTTTACATACAGATCACAACAGTTTATTTGATCAATTAACATCCGTAGGAGTAAATTCAGATGAGCGTGGTAACTTAGTAGCTAGTTCTTCTTATCAATCTGATAATGAGAAGGTTTTCATTGCTGGAGATGCAAGACGTGGTCAATCACTAGTGGTTTGGGCCATATCTGAAGGGCGAGAAGCTGCTCGGAATATGGATTTATATCTGATGGGTAAAACAAGTTTAGAGGGCAAATCTGTATCTAGTTTTGATGTATTGGCGAAATAAATTTTTAACCTTATATTTCATTTACTAAATATATTTACTACATTTGTGCTCTCTTAAATGCTAGGAGAGATGCCTGAGAGGCCGAAAGGACATGTTTGCTAAACATGCGTACTGGTAACGGTACCGAGGGTTCGAATCCCTCTCTCTCCGCAGTCAATTTTCGGGGTGTAGCGTAGCCCGGTATCGCGCTTGGTTTGGGACCAAGAGGTCGTAGGTTCGAATCCTGCCACCCCGACAAAAGTCAGTTTATGAGGACGTGTTTAACACCAATTATAAATTGACTTTTTAGTTTGATTAAGGTTCCGTAGCTCAGTTGGATAGAGCAACTGCCTTCTAAGCAGTAGGTCTTTGGTTCGAATCCAAACGGAATCACATAGTTCTCAAAGAACGTTAAAAGGATTTACTCAAATCCTTTTTTTATTTCACTTCCTTAAATCTTCTAAAATTCGTAAATTGGGCTAAATAGCACATTATTAGGCATGAATATACCTGAATTAAGAGACAAAATAGATCATATAGATGATTCCATCTTATCGTTATTAGTTAAGAGAATGGAGTTTGTTGAAGAGATTGGTAAATTAAAACGTGAATCTAACGCGGTTATTTACCATCCAGATCGGGAGAAGGAAATTGTTGATCGATTAGCTAGTCAATTTACGGGGAAACTAAAAAAAGAAGCGATAGAGGCTATTTTTTTAGAAATATTTGGTGTTTCTCGTAATCTAGAATTACCAGAAATTATCTGTTATCTAGGGCCAGAAGGTAGCTTTACACACCAGGCTGCCGAAAATCGTTTCGGTGCGGTGGCTGATTATATCTCCTTACCCTCCATTAAATCAGTCTTCGAATCGGTAGAAACGGGTCGTGCAAAGTATGGGGTTGTACCTATTGAAAATAACCAAGAGGGAATGGTGAAAGAGACGATGGATCTTTTAAATGAGAAAAGTCTATACGTAATCTCAGAGATTATCATTCCTGTTAACTTCTGCCTTGCCTCAAAACATAATGGTATTCAAGGTATCAAAAGAATCTATTCAAAGGATATTGCTTTTCAACAATGCAAAGGCTTCCTAAGTGACTATTTTTCTTCTCAAGAAGAAGATTTTTTTGTACAAGTAGATTCTACTTCGCGGGCGGCCAAGTTAGCCGCAGAGGATGAAAATGGCGCTGCTCTATGTTCACATATCGCAGCAAAAATATATTCGTTGCCTATATTATTTGATAATATTCAAGATAATGACTCGAATCAAACTCGCTTCTTTATCATTTCTAAAGTAGAGAACTTAAAGAAGACTGATAACGATAAAACAAGCTTAGCCATCAAATTAAAGAATGATGACAAACCAGGTGCATTGTTGTCTTTATTACAAGATTTTGAAACAAGAGGCATCAATCTATTGAAAATAGAGTCTAGACCGAAAAAAGACACCAATGAGTTCAAATTTTGGTTCTTTATAGATATTGAGGGAAATAAATTAGATCAAAAAATTGAAGAATTATTAACAAAAAGAGGGGATGAGATAGTCTTCCTAGGAAGCTATATGAATTTGTGCTAAGTATAACTTAGCCCAAGCTAAATCAGCAGAGATTTGATTCTTTAAATCTTCAAAAGAATCAAATCTCTGCTCCGATCTTATTTTTTCCATAAATTGAATTTCAATCTTTTGGCCATAAATATCATCATCAAATCCAAGAATATGGGTTTCGATATGTATTCCCTCGTCCTTATTTAATGTAGGTCGATAGCCCATATTGGTCAGACCATAAAATTCACCCGCTTCAATAAGTACTTTACATAAATAGACCCCTAATTGGGGAATAAATTTGTTATCCGCATTCAAGGACATATTAGCGGTAGGGAATCCAATTTTGCGACCATTCTGATTACCATGAACTACTTTACCTGTAATGGCAAAGTAGTTGCCTAGCATTGCCTTGGCTTTCAATACATCCCCTTCAGACAGGTATTTTTTGATCTGTGAAGAACTTACAATAACATCATCCACTTTAGCTACTTGAATAGATATTGCGTCTAATTTCTCACTGAAATGTTCATTGATAAAGGAAATGGAACCCTCCCGATTTTTACCAAAATGATTATCATAACCTAAAACAACTTTAGTGGCCTTCATTCGATAAATTAAATGATCTTCAATGAAATTTTTAGCCGGTAACTCGACAATATAAGAATCAAAAGGAAGCACAACCGCATAATCAATACCTAAAGACTCCAATGCTGCTATTTTTTCGTGCATTGGCATTAATAGTTCATTTCGTTTTCCTGTAAAATGATCAGCAGGATGATTCGAAAAGGTAATAACACAAGTTTTCAATCTAGCTTGTCGAGCAGCTTCTAAGCACCCTTGGATGACTTTTAGATGCCCAAGGTGCATACCATCAAACATTCCAATGGTTACCGCAGTGGCTGATTCTACCTGAACGGATTCAAAACTATAAAAGCACTTCATGTATTTCGCTATTAAATGTGGCTACCTCTTGTGCCTTATCTAAACCCCAATCACCAATTTTTGTTCGAACCAATTCACTCATATAGGCTCCAGAATTACATTTTAAGCCGAAATCACGCACAATACTTCTAATGTAGGTTCCCTTACTGCATTCAATTTCAAAGCTTATTTCTGGGAAATGAGCAGTATCTATATCCATACGATACACCTCAACATCTCTTATTTTGATTTGAAGATCATCTGCATTAACTCCATTTCGAGCGTGAGTGAATAAGCGTTGACCATTTAACTTAATCGCTGAATAAATAGGAGGGACCTGCTGAATAGCGCCTAAGAAAGAGAGTCGAACATCCTCCATCATCGCCTCATTGATATGCTCAATTGAATAATCACCATCAAACTCCGTCTCTAAATCTATTGAAGGAGTTGTTTTACCTAATACTAACTTACCTGTGTACGTTTTAGGAAGCGATTGAAAATAATCAATCTTCTTTGTGTATTTGCCAACGCACATAATTAATATTCCAGTGGCTAAGGGATCTAAAGTGCCAGCATGTCCTATCTTCTTGAACCGACCCATATTTCGAATCTTCTTCACTACATCGAACGAAGACCATTCTTTGGGCTTATTTATCACATAAAACTTATCCTGAACTTCGCTTAACTCATCCACAGATATACACTTAATAAAATACCAACAACAATACGATAATAGCCAAATAAAGCAAAGCCGTGTTGTTTGACAAATCCAACCATCCACTTTATGGTTAATAAAGCCACAATGAAACTAATGGCTGTACCTATACTTAAAAATTGAATATGTTCAGAAGTAAATAGTACATCAAAATCATGTCTATAATCAAGCAATTTCTTAGCACAGGCTCCTAATATAGTGGGAATACCAAGGAGAAAAGAATATTCAACCGCAGCTGAATGACTCAGTCCCAATACGCGACCACCTACAATAGAAGCTCCTGATCTGGATACTCCTGGAATCATCGCAATACACTGAAATAAACCAATCTTAAATGCGTTGAGGTAGGAGATGGATTGAATTTCAATGGAATCTGCCTGAGCTGGCAACCACTTATCAATTCGAATTAATAGTAAACCACCTAAAATCCATGATCCTGCAATAAACCAATAACCCTCGAATAAGGCTTCTAGAAAATCATCCAATAAAACACCTAAAATAACGGCTGGAATAAATGATGCGATTATGGTATAGTAAATGGATATACCGGATGCGAATAAACGCTTAAAATAGAGGAATGGAACTGCTGCAATCGCTCCTAATTGAACAAATACCGTGAAAAAATTAAGGAACTTAGAATTTTGAATCCCTAATAAATTTTCAGTGACAATTAAATGAGCTGTAGATGAAACGGGTAAGAATTCTGTTAATCCCTCCACTAAACCTAAAATAATTGTTTTTAAAATCTCTGTCATTAGCGTTTCCACTTAAATAGTGAGAACACCGGAATAATAATTCCGACTAAAACCAAAATAGGACCTAGTGTCAAGCCCAAAAAGCCAAAACCAAATTCCTCTTTATCTAAGGTCATTACAATAAAGCCAATTAACATAATTCCAATACCTAGTAAAAGAATTTTAATGTCTTTGGCACCTAAAGGCATGTTCGATTGACTCATATTAAAATAGGTTAGTATGTTGAATTTTTAAATAGGATGAAATAGAGAAAAATGAGGCTAATATGCTAAAAAGTGTACAAAAACCAATACACACACCCGCTAATTGAACCTGGTTATTCACTTCAAAAAACAAGCTTGAGATTTCAGGAATGGAGATAGAGAAATAATAAAAAGCTCCATCGGCCAATAAAAAACCGGTAAGACCACCTAAGAAACCAACAAATAAGGCATTGAGTAAATAGGGTTTAATTATGAAACCATTCGTACTACCTAATAATTGC
>CAJCBY010000348.1 GCA_903960725.1 uncultured Cytophagaceae bacterium
AAAAATAATTAACAAGCCAATTAAAAATAAACCAAATAAAAAATTTAATCCCAAGTATCAAACAAATAATTTCAATCAAGAATCTACAAATTTATATCCTAGTTATCATCGAGAAAAGAGATTATGAATGTGACAAAATATTTACATCATTGGGCATCCCTTTCAAAATCCTGTCCAATGGCTCTAAACTATTTATTTTAACATTCAATAGCCATGTTCCATCATTTTGTTCAGTCAAATGTTCAGCAGTTAATGGATAATCATCCTTAAGAAATAACATTGCACGCATACTTAATGAAAGTTTTATCTCATATTTTTTACCAGAATCATTAAATCCAAAAACGTCAGGATTTGAAAATTTGTGGTTTTTCTTAAATTTAACGATTTCCGTTAAATTTTCAATAGATCCCATCCGCTCCAGTTTGAAATACTTGTTCTGCTTGGACTCCACTTCGAAGGCACACAAATACTGGTAATTCGCCGTAAATCCAATGGGTTCCACTAATCGATCCGAAATGCTTTCCGTGCTGGCAGATTGATAGCTCTGTATTAGGAGCTGCGTTTGCTGGGAAATGGCATCATTGATTTTGGCAACCAATTTAGACAAATGCCCATGTACAATATTCGTGGACAGAATATTCGATTCTTCGAAATGAGGCAATTTGGCCTCAATCGAATCTAACAACGGATGCTGCTTCACCGATACAGAAAGCACCTCATGAATCAATTGCGACTCCTCCTTCGTGAAGGGATCCGCCACCTGATCCGCCGGCAAAAAATACTTGTTATGCTGATCCTTCCCCACCTGAAAGCCTAACTCCACTAACAAATCCAGGTAGCGGTAACAACTCCGCTCCGATATCTCTAACGAAGCAGCAAGCCTCTTAATGGATTTAGCCGGGAACGTCTTCAGCAAAGTGATGAGCTTAAAAACCCGTAGGATTCGATTCTGATTGAACATAGAAACAGTTTATAACTTAAACTTAAGCTTTTAATCGTTTCTCTGACAAGGGTTTGACTTTATTTGGCGAAGAAATTAGGGATTCTGCGGTTTTATACCGCTTAATAAATTTTAATACGATTGACCCTAGTTGTCAATCGTTTTTATGAGATTGCCTTTATATCTACTGAATTTATGAAAAAAATCCTCCTACTTACTTTGCTGTCTTTTAGTGCTTTTGCGCAGACGGCTGAATCCTATAGCCTAAAGGCAAAGGCCCATTTCGAAAAAGGTCAGTTTAAGGAGGCGATTGCTGCTTTGACTTTGGCAATAAAATTAAATCCCAAAGACGTAAAAGCCTGGCGCAACCGCGCTGCTTCCTACGAAAAAATAGAAAAATTCGACCTGGCAGTAAAAGACTATTTAGAAGTGTTAAAATACGACCCATCTAGCGAAACCCTTGGTAACATCGGTTTCGATTACCTGGTACTAGAAAAATACGACGAGGCGAAAAAATACCTAAACCAAGCCATCGCCCTATCCCCTAAAAACAGTAATCTACGCTATAACCTAGGCCTCTGCTACCAATACGAAGAGAACTACGCGCTGGCCATCACGGCCTACGACGAGGCACTCAAGATCGATCCATTCCAATCCTCCAGCGTCATCTCTAAAACCCGCTGCCTCCTACTTTTAAAACAATACGACAAGGCTTCGGCCATCGTAGACAGCTTCTTTGTCTCTAAACGTTTTGACGTAGAAATGCTCCTGTTCAGAGGGGACATCAAACTTCACAACGGTGCTGTGGAAGCGGCACTCAATGACTTCAACAGAGCCATCGCCATCAACCCTGAAGACCTTTTGCTATTAAACAGAGCCGCAAACTGCCTAGAAGACTTATCCCTGTTCGATGAAGAGGTTGCCATGCGAAAACGCATCGTCAAGGTCGCAGAAAAACAAGGCGAAACAAAAAAATATATGTCCATCAGCTACGGCCTACTAGGCTTTGCTTTGTATAACGCCTTCCTGTGGGAAGAGGCTCTGGAAAACCTTTCTCTAAGCATTTCACTCGAGCCTTCCGCTACGTTTTATTTTTACCGCACGGCGGTGAAGGCAAAACTAAAAGACCTTTCTGGCGCGTGCGAAGACCTCAAGAAGGCCCAAGAACTGAATCCTTCTGAGGCTGAAAACTACGAGAGCTACTTTGCTGAAACGGCGGAATTTGAGGAGTTTTATGGGGTTTGCTTTCCAGGGGTTTAGGGGGTATACTCCTCTGCAATCATCCATTTCTCCCGCATACGAAAGGCCGGAATCGTTTGCCTTTTGGCCTTATTCGCGGCTACATTCAATTTAATGGCATTTTTAGTAGCCCATTTAGATAGAGGAATTATCTTTTTTGCGGTCAGAATAGTGATTCGTTTATGCAATGTTTCTAGCAAAAGCAACGCAAATAATTTAGTAAATCCACCAGATTTCATCGTAGTTTGAAACTGGGCAAATAGCGGATAGTAGTCTGTATGCTTGCTTTTGTT
>CAJCBY010000349.1 GCA_903960725.1 uncultured Cytophagaceae bacterium
GGCATCCATTAAGGCGCGGCGAATTTCCTTCACCGTTGCAGCAACGTTAATATCCGTAATTCTACCGTTCCCCTTCAGGGTACGCATAGCAGTGGTCAACTTCGAACTTAAATTCTCAAACATAGTATCTAAAAAAAGGACTGCAATTTACGCTTTTTCGGACAAATTTTAATCAAATAAATGGAGCGAACTTTCTCGACCCCTTTTACTCAAAAAAATATCCGACATTTTGACAAAAATACCCCAAAATAATGGAGGAAAAAAGATTTAGTCTTTACCTTTGCAGGATTAACATAACCTATCAAAATTTTGATATAACAAAAATGGAAAAAATTAAAGTTGCCAACCCTGTCGTTGAATTAGACGGCGACGAAATGACTCGAATTATCTGGAAATTCATCAAGGATAAATTAATCTTGCCTTATTTAGATTTAGATATTAAATACTATGATTTGGGCGTAGAATACCGCGATGAGACGAATGACCAAGTAACGATCGAAGCAGCGGAGGCAATCAAAAAATACGGCGTAGGTATCAAATGTGCTACCATCACTCCAGATGAGGCTCGTGTAACAGAATTCGATTTGAAGCAAATGTGGAAATCACCTAACGGAACCATCCGTAACATCCTAGATGGTACAGTTTTCCGTGAGCCTATCGTTTGCGCTAACGTTCCTCGTTTAGTTCCTAACTGGACAGCTCCAATCATGATTGGTCGTCACGCTTTTGGTGATCAATATAGAGCAACCGATTTCGTAACCAAAGGAAAAGGCAAATTAACCGTTACATTCCAACCAGAAGATGGGGGTGCAGCTCAAACTTTCGAAGTATACAACTTCAAAGGCGATGGCGTTGCGATGACCATGTACAACACAGACGAATCAATCAAAGGTTTCGCACACTCTTGCTTCAACATGGCATTGAGCAAAGGCTGGCCTTTATACTTATCTACGAAGAACACGATCTTGAAAAAATACGATGGTCGTTTCAAAGACATCTTCGAAGAGATCTTCCAAGCAGATTACAAGGCACAATTCGACGCTAAAGGCATCGTTTATGAGCACCGTTTAATCGATGACATGGTTGCATCTGCATTGAAGTGGAATGGTAACTTCGTTTGGGCTTGTAAAAACTACGACGGAGACGTTCAATCAGATACCGTTGCGCAAGGTTTCGGTTCATTAGGTTTAATGACGTCTGTTTTAATTACTCCAGACGGAAAAGTAATGGAAGCGGAAGCGGCTCACGGAACAGTGACTCGTCACTACCGCGATCACCAAGCTGGAAAGCCTACTTCTACGAATCCAATCGCGTCTATCTTCGCTTGGACACGTGGTTTAGAGTTCCGTGGTAAATTAGATAACAATGCGGCCTTGATTAATTTCTGCCAAACATTGGAAAAAGTATGTGTTGCGACAGTAGAGTCTGGTAAGATGACCAAAGACTTAGCGGTTTGTATCCACGGTAACAAAGTTACTCACGGAGAGCACTACTTATATACAGAAGAGTTTTTAGAGGCGTTAGATACGAATTTGAAGGCAGCGCTGGCGTAAGTCGCCGCAGGCGGCTTAGTCAAAAAGTCGTCTCTGCGAGACTTAGTCGACTTCGTCTTAGTCAAAGAGTCCGGAGGGGAAGAAATTCCTCTTCGGATTTTTTTTGTGCTGACATTTTCGACCAAATCGCGTAGCGATGACTAAGCCGAAGGCGACTAAGGCGCAACGCGCCGACTAAACGACCCAGTCGTGACTAAATCGCGCAGCGATGACTAAGCCGAAGGCGACTATAAAGCGCAAAAAAAATCGCGCCGATTGCTCAGCGCGATTCCTTCTTATCGTTTTGTTTCAAATACTATTCTGAAACCACAGAGAAAGCAATCTTGTGCTTTACTTCTTTGTGTAAGTCAAGCGTAGCAGCGTAATCGCCGATTGTCTTCACTTCTGTATCGAATGAAATCTTCTTGCGATCGATATCGAAACCTTTTTCTTTCAACATTTCTGAGATTTGAAGGCTAGTCACACGACCAAAGATTTTTCCGCTATCACCTGTCTTTGCAGGAATAGTTAATGCCATTTCACCGATAGCTGCAGCTAAATCGAATGCATCTTGACGAACTTTCTCTACTTTGTGAGCAGCTTGCTTGATGTTTTCCGCTACAACCTTGCGGTTAGACGGAGTCGCCATGATAGCGAAACCTTGTGGAATTAAGTAATTACGACCGTAACCAGCTTTCACTGCAACGATATCGTTCTTATAGCCTAATCCAGCAATATCTGTTTTTAATATAATTTCCATCTTATGTTTACAATCAAATGTTTATTGGATAAGGATCTATTTTAAACCGTCAGCCACGTAAGGCATTAATGCCAAATGACGAGCACGCTTGATAGCTTGTGCCACACGACGTTGGAATTTCAAAGAAGTTCCTGTGATACGACGAGGTAAAATTTTACCTTGCTCATTCACTAACTTCAATAAATAATCAGGGTTTTTGAAATCGATGTATTGAATACCAGATTTCTTGAAACGGCAATACTTCTTACGGTTTCCGTTCTTATCTACAGGTTCGTTAACTAGTGTCATATTATGCTTCCGTTTTTTCTGGTTTTCTACCTACTAATCCTTTTCTCTTTTTTTCGTTGTACGCTAAAGCGTGCTTGTCTACCGCTAGGGTTAAGAAACGAATAACGCGCTCATCACGCTTGTATTCTAATTCTAATTTAGCGACTAAGGTAGGAGCTGCTGCGAATTCGAAAATTTGGTAATAACCGGTGTGCTTGTTCTGAATCGGGTAAGCTAACTTACGTAAGCCCCAAGCGTCTTCATGAACGATTTGCGCGCCGTTTTCTACCAACAGATTCTTGAATTTCTCAACAGTGTCCTTTGTCTGTTGTTCAGACAAAACGGGAGTTAAAATGAACACCGTCTCATAGTTTTTTAATTCCATAAAAAAATTGTTGTTTAAAAACTGGTAAAAATTTGGACTGCAAAGGTACGAATAATCCTTCACAATCAAAACGTTAACAACAAAATTTTAGAATTAGCGCACCTCGAAGGTACCCAAGCCAATGAGATATCCTTCCGAATAAAGCTCGATTTCGTGCTTGCCCGCTTTGAAACCATTGGGTCTGGAGTGGATGAATTCCACCGACTGGTGATTGTTTTCGTAAAAAATACGCTGGCGACTGGTGAAGGTCAGCTCCCTTCCTTTAAAATCAAATGTTCCAGACCCTAAATTATAATCTGAAATGGTGGTTCCTGTAGGTTCGATAATGCGCAAGAAGACCGTTTTAATCTCCTTATTAGCTAGGGTGTTTTCTTGTAAATGGAACATCACCCGGATTTTATCGACTTTGCGCGCTTTCTGATTGTTTACTGAGGACTCTTTACCACGGGATGATATGGCGTACACATTTACTCCTTCAGCACGCAAGGCAGCGGCAGCACTTACTTTTTCTGATAATTCCTTGTTACGGACCTCTAGTACACGTGATCTTTCACTTAATTCTCTTTCTTTCAGGCCAAAAGTCTTGCTAGAATCCTCTAGCGCCTTTTGTATGTTAACTAAACCTACTTTTAAGATTTGAGCTTCGCGGCTGAGGGAATCGTTACGTAGAATTAAAACGACATTTTCCTTCTTTAACTTTTTGATCTCCGCGTCCTTTTGACCTAATAGTTGCAAGTAATAATTTAGTTTCTTTTGGAATTCAGCGGGATCGATATCACTGAGGTGCTTTTGATCACCTAAAATTTGAGCTTTTGCTGATTCGAGTTCGCTTACTTTGCCGCCTAATTTTTTGATTTGCACTAAACGCAAATTCAATTGTTCCGCTACAGAGTCTAATTTGACTTGTGCATTTTCAACAAATTCTTCCTTCGACTGAGGAAGGAATCGATTAACTAAACCTAATTTATCCAGGAGGATCCAACTGGCTAACATAAAAACCAAAACAGTCAATAACGTCACGAGACGTTTTAACTTACTTTCGTTTTCCCTTGAATGATTGGATTCCATTTAATCTGCTTTATTTGATCTTTTACTCCTGAATCAAAAATAATAAATTAATTTTAATATTATTTTTTCGTCCAAACAAAATTTACCCTATCCGCCCTATGGCCATCGCAGAACAAATTTCCTTGATTAACAAGCAATTAAACGACAGTGCAGCTCGACTTATTGTGGTTACTAAGACGAGAGGCATCGAAGAATTGCAGGAAACCTATGCGGCAGGGGCCATTGAGTTTGGTGAGAACCGTGTGCAGGAGATGGTGGAAAAGCAGGCGGTGTTGCCTAAGGACATACTTTGGCATCAAATAGGACACCTACAAACGAACAAAGTAAAATACATCGCCCCGTTTGTGCACCTCATTCATTCGGTCGATTCGTTGAGTTTATTAAAGGAAATAAATAAACAAGGGGCGAAAAACAACCGGGTTATCCATTGCTTGCTGCAAATTTTCATTGCGACGGAGGAAAGTAAGTTTGGATTAGATTTCGCAGAGGCGGAAACTTTGCTCGCGGATCCAGCTTTTGCCGAAATGCAACACATCCGCATTGTTGGATTAATGGGAATGGCCAGTTTCACGGAGAATGAAACCCAAATTCGCACCGAGTTTCGGAGTCTCGCGGATTTTTTCCAACAGCTCAAAAACAACAAAACCGGTGTTTCGACCGGTCTTGTAGAATGGACTGAATTGTCCATGGGTATGTCTGGTGATTATTTAATCGCTGCAGATCTTGGAGCTACGTTAGTACGTGTGGGTTCAGCGATTTATGGTCCTCGTCACTAACGGGTTAAGGACATAATTTCAAATTCTAACTTTCCAGCAGGAGCCGTGATTTCCGCTAAATCCCCTACTTTCTTGCCTAATAATCCTTTACCGAATGGAGATGAAACCGAGATTTTTCCTGCTTTCAAATCTGCCTCTTCCTCTGAAACAATCGTATAAGTTACCGCCATTCCACTTTTCGTATTCTTAATCTGAACAATCGAATAAATAGAAACGACAGATAAATCAATCGTAGATTCGTCCAAAACTCGTGCCACAGAAATAATTTCCTCCATTTTAGAAATCTTCAATTCCAATAAGCCTTGCGCATCTTTCGCCGCATCGTACTCCGCATTCTCACTCAAATCCCCTTTATCACGCGCCTCTGCAATTTGCTTAGCCATGTCCGAACGACCTGTGATCTTTAGGTAATGTAATTCAGCTTTAATTTTATCTAATGCCTCCGCAGTGTAATATTGAAACTTTGCCATACTCTTTTTAGGGTTTTACCTCAGTGCTTAAAAACAAAATAGAACGGCCTCCGACCGTTCTACCTAATTTATTTGTAGTTTTGTTTCGGATTCGCAACTATAGTTTTTGTTTTTCTAACAGCACGTATTGGTTGTTTTGTAGAGAACAAAGGTAATAAAAATTCAAACGGATTCCACAAACTATTCAGATCAAGGATGAGGATTATATTTTTTGGAACCCCAGAGTTTGCAGTTGCCAGTTTACAAGCCTTAGTAGAGGCTAAGATGGACGTGGTGGCTGTGGTTACCGCCCCAGATAAGCCTGCGGGCCGAGGACAACAGATTCAATCCTCTCCTGTGAAAGCGTATGCTGCATCCGTAGGCCTACCTATTTTGCAACCCGAAAAACTGAAAAATCCTGAATTCCTAGCGGAATTAGCTTCCTATAAGGCCGATCTACAGATCATAGTTGCCTTCAGAATGCTGCCGGAAGCGGTTTGGAATATGCCGCCGATGGGCACGTTTAATTTACACGCCTCTTTGCTTCCTCAAGACCGGGGCGCGGCACCCATTCACTGGGCGGTCATCAATGGAGAGACTGAAACCGGCATTACGACCTTCTTTTTACAACACGAGATCGATACGGGGGACTTATTGTTCCAAGTAACAGAACCTATTTCTGATAC
>CAJCBY010000350.1 GCA_903960725.1 uncultured Cytophagaceae bacterium
AGTTGGGCATTCAATCCGTAGCCAAAATTCAAACTACTATTATCCGAAGTTGCATAAATCAAGCCCAAACGTGGCTCCACAGAAGTAGAATTATTCAACGAAAATAATTGGGTATTCAAACCCGCATTCATCGTCAATCTTTCGCTAACATCGTATTTAACGTGAGCAAATGCTTGGGCAAGGTTCGTGCTACTATTATAATCCCAAAGCTGCATATAGGTGTCTCTAGCCCTATTTTTAGTTTTATAATTCAAATACAGATCAATCACTTCGTTTCGAATTCCAATCTTAATAAAGGCCCTCGAATTTAGTTTTGAATGGTAAGTGGAACTAAAATTATAGCTCGTTCGAGCTACATTATTTACCTCTTTAATAAAGTCGAGGTTATCGTTTCGGTCAAAATCATAGGACGTTTGGTCATTGCTAGAGTAGCTTACGCCCAAGGTTGAGGTAATGTATGACTTTGATGTCAATTGCTTAAAGTGATTCAAGCCTGTGATTCCTATTTTACTCGCAAAGTCGACCTGATTTCCATTCCCATATAAGCTACTAGAACTTCCTCCACTGATTTCAATCGTACTATTTGCCAAAATCCCAAACAAGGAGAATTTACCATATTTACTGGTGCCGCTCGCCACTTTAAAAGACAAGTCTTGGTACGACGGCAAGGCAGTGGTACCGATGTCCACGCCCATTTTCTGAGCGACTCCTGCTAATGAATAGCGATATCCCACCACATAAGATGCGTCACTTTTCTTTGAAAATGGCCCTTCTGTCGTCGCTTCTAAACCGGTAATAACACCCATTTGTAAAGTGGTCTCTCGCTTTTTATTATTCCCAGAACGGAGGCCTAAATCAAAAACACCGGCCGTCGCATTCCCATATTCAGCAGGAAAAGCAGAGGTAAAGAAATCCGAATTTTTTAAGAGATTCGTATTAAGAGCACTTACGGCTCCACCCGTGGTACCCACGGAGGCAAAATGGTTCGGGTTAGTCACATTCATTCCATCGATTCGCCACAAAACACCCACCGGAGAATTGCCCCGTATAACGATATCATTTCGGCTGTCGTCCGGTGCAGAAACGCCAGCAAAATTCGCGGCTAAACGTGCTGGATCTGAACGACCTCCCGCATAACGATTCACCTCTTCCATCGAAAACGTTCGTGCGCTAACACTCGCTAATTTATTTATCGTTCCGCCCTTGTTACTGGCTTTAACAACGACTTCGCTGAGTTGATTAAACAACTCTTCTAATTGAATATCTAGGATTACTTCTTTCCCAGAAATCACAATCACATTCGGAAGCGTAACGTTTTTATATCCCACGCTAGTAACCTTAATTTCATAGCGATTAGGGGGAATGTTTTTCAAACTAAATTGGCCCAAACTATCCGTTGCCACTCCTTTTTGCAAAGATGCAATTTGAATGCTGGCCCCCGGAATGGGTGTTTGAGAAAGTTTGTCAGTAATAACACCACGTATGGTTTGGGTGTTGTTTTGGGTCAAAGCGTTGAATGAAATCAACAAAAGAATGGATAGGAAACGCCACATAGGAGGATGATTAGTAAATAATTAAAGCAGAATTGCTTATTATTCACTTAGATGCTCCAAGCAAAGAATTCCTTCTTAGGTAGTTAAAAAATAAGAAACTATGTTCGCCCATTCTTCCTCCAACGAATATGCCGGACGCGTTTTCTTAGCGCGGGCATACCAATAATCTGCATTCCACATGTCCCCCTCCTTACGGTGCAAATAGGCATGAACCCAACCTGAATCACGGTCACCGAGCTGATCGATGAGGGCATGAGCTTGATCCCAATCACCTTTGGCATCGTACCAAAGACTTTTTAAGACTATAGATAGCTGCGGATCAGGTGCTGGTTGCGACAAAGATTCTTTGAATGATTTCATCAGAAATTTTCTTTCTTAGCTAGGCAAACGATGTCCGTATCGATAAGTTCGAGTGACAAAACCATGTCCTTTACTGCATCTTTGTATTTCTTAAAATGGGGCGTTAAAATGTGAGACTGATACGCTTCTACACTCGCGTAAACTTCGAAAATAATGATGCTCGTCGCGTCTTTTTTATCCGCCACCGCTGTATACGATAAAACGCCTGGTTCCACTTTTATCGCGGTATTCATCTGCTCATTTAAGAGAGATTTATAAACGTCGAGTTGCTTCGCATCGACTTTGATTTTCGCAATGCGGTGCATGCGATTGGAGTCTTGGGCTTGGCCATAAGTCAGCGAAAAGAACAAAGAAAAAACAGTTAGTAATAGGGCTTTTTTCATATGGTAAAGATAGTCATTATAAATATCCAGTATGCAACAGGTCAGCTGTTGCAACTCCCAGTTTTTCGAACAAGTCCTTACACTGACTTTGCAAGTCCATTTCACCATAAATAAAAAAAGCCATCATCGCTGATGGCTTTAGACAATCTAACCTACTCCACTAATTCCCAATCCCCTTGGACCGCATCGCAGACATCCTCTTTAGAGCAACTCATAAATAAAAACAGGGCTAAAATGAAGATGGTTACTTTATATAGCTTATTCATATGGAAAGAATTTTAGTTTATTTAATATTAATTACAATCACTTTTGACTCAGTTCCTATGGTGGCCACATAAGTGCCACTAACTAAGTTTAAGAAAGACGCTTCCCCATTCGTAACGACCCGGGTATCAATAGGCTTGCCATTTAAAGATAAAGAAACCGTAGATCCTTCTCTTTTCGATTCAACCTTGATTGCTCCTAAGGTATTACAAACGGCGTCTTTTTTATAAAATAACGGCGGAGCGGGAATTTGGTTTACATTAACCGTGTAAGTGCTTAACGTAGACTCGTCTTCTGATAGTACTTCATAGGTAACTGGTCCTTTAAAGTTATCCGCCGTTGTACCCGTCTTTTGAGCTAGCCGATTTTTGAACAAATTTGCCCCCTTGCTTAAGGTAAAGACTGGGGTTAGATTACCTAAGTCATTCCCTTCATAAATAGTCACTTTAGCCGATCCAGTTGTTACAACAGAGGAGGCTGATTTTACATTTAAAAAGTTGAATGTAAGTAGTTCTGCTTTGTTGCTAAGTGTCGGTTCTGCGATACTAAAAGATTGAAAGAGATTTCCAATGTTTTGCAAAGGCACAAAACTAACCTGTTTGCTAATTTTTGTGACCGTGTTCTTTGCACTATTATAAACGTTAAAAGTAATTAGTTCCCCTGGCGTATTAGAGAATACGGTCAAGTAGGCAAAATAAGCTTTTTGGCTTTCGACATAGGTAAGTCCACTCAGTCCTCGACAGGTCGTTCCTACAAACGCGCCCACTAAATCGTCTTTGCTGGATAAAGTAACACCATCTATATTCACTTTTGCCACGAAAGTCATGGTAAACTGAAAATTCGCTTCATTTACTTTCCAAGAGGGCGCTTGGGCAAACACGCCCGTTGAAAAAAGCCAGAAGAAAAAAACTAGTATCTTTTTCATATTAATTCTTCATGATTTTTTTGATGACCACTTTTGCCCCCACTTGTACTTTAATCAAATAAGCGCCCATAGGAATATTCGGTTGCATTTTCAAAATAGTACTTCCTGCATCCACCGTAAACGATGTTTCGAATAAGGTGTGACTAGAGGCTAAATTGTAAATCGCAACTTTAGCGTCCCCTTTTTCTGGCGTGTTTACCTCTATTTTTAATTCGTCATGGAATGGATTAGGGAAGACAAATACATCTTGCTGCTCTAGCTCAATTAGAACCGGTTTAGCAATACTTCCCAAAATTGCATCCGGAGAGAAGTCAAACCTTTTCGAGGTGGATTGAGTCGCCTTATTTGACCCGATGTGAGCTGTTAACGTTTCCGTTTTGTCGCCATAAAGGGTGATAAATGCTAGCTCTTCGCCATCTACCCGCATCGTCTTCGCATTACCTCTTAATTCCCCTGCTTCATTGTAAAAATAGAGTTCATTAAATCCTTCAGGTAACTTCACTACCGCATTCATGGTATTCGCAAATTTAGAATAGTCAGCCTCTATTAAAGGGGTCGATTTCTCCTCGATTGTAAGCATAGCCGTTTTATTGGCAGTCGCTTTTTGGCCAAAGATATCCTTCGATTTTTGAGAATCATTAATGCGATTAATATAATCTGGATACGTGAAGTTTTGAGCTGTCGCCACATTAATCATATATCCTTCTGACTGATTCAAATAAGTTAAAGATCCTTTCCAGGCGCGTGCAGAACTACTATAAGTAGCAAATAAGTTCTGCGATTTAATTAAATCCCCATCTGATGGATTTAAGTTCGCTAAGGCATCCCCTATCGGGATATTTTTATTCGCTACATAAGGAAGCCAGTTCCATCCAGTTTGTAGATTAAACGACCAAGTAGTTAAATCAGCAGGAACTCCTTTGAGCTTCAATTCTCCGCCTTTTTCCACTTTAATCTTATACATTTTATTCGTAGAAATTCCTCCATTCGTGCTAATTCCTCCTGACCAGCCGTTAAGAGCTGATCCCGTAGAATAAAACTGGTATGAATCAAATAAGGACGGCGCAATCGACTGAATTTGATCCGATGTGCTAAGCTCTAAGCCAGCAGTTAACTGATTCAGGTTAGTGAATCTAGGATCATTCACGTTAAATGATGCCCAAGTCCAACCTGGATTTAACGTAATCAGTTGCCCTGCCACTGTGGTGTTAGCGAAAATAGCTGGGTTAGAGAAGGAGCCCGTTATTCTGTCAGCAATAAAAGGTGTTTCCAAGGCGCCATTTATCGTAGCTTCTAGGAAGTTCCCTTTGTTCGCATCCCAAATAAAGAAGGAAATATTTTCCCCGCTAAGCGCATTACTATATACTGTTAAATATAACGTATAAACGTCTAGTGTACGATCATAGCTAAGACCCGCTTTCCCTCTCAATTCTAAACCATTTGCTCCTGTGCCTACAGCATAGACTTTATCGTATAAATCATTTTCAAGAATGCCATTCACTTTTATTTGACCTACGATATTCATGGATTGAGTAAAATTCGCAGGAGAGAAGGCGAACTTAGGTTCTTTCATTAATACCCTCAGGTTCAATTGAACTTTTTTATCTACTCCGTAATTAGTAGCTAATGAAATGAGGTTATTATAATTACCAGGAGCTAAATTCATGTCTACGGTAGCCATTACCGTCAGGGATTTAGTCGGTTCTAGAATGCCTGAATACGAAGACAGTTTTAACCAGTCAGGCACTTTAAATGAATAAGGTTGTTGCACTCCGCCTTGATTCACGATAGTAATAGGGAAGACTAGTAACGAATCAGTTGTCCTAACTAAATTCGCAATATCCCCTTGTCCTTCCACAAACATCTTAACTGGGTTCTTACTGATAAAAACACTCCAAGTCGCCGGCGAAAGCTGGCGATTATCGAACATGTCATTCAGGTTAGACACCGTTATATCAGCCACTTTTCCTTCAACGCTTGCCCAGTTAGTAATTTGTGGTACCAATAATATTTGATCATTATTGATAATCGCATTCACCGGGATAGACTCTGAAAGAAGGTAAGGTTTGATAGCTGGCGTGACATCTGTAAAGGTTATAGAACCTCCAGCAACAGGGGTTGGTAATGTTTGAAAGCGCCCCTTAAGTGCATCATAATTGTTCTGAGCCTGTGTTGCACTCAATGCAGTATTATAAATATGAACGGCAGACATATTTCCTAGGAAATAGCCAAAGTTCCTTGAATGCCCGATAAATATTTGTTCTGACGCATTTAAAGAGGTTGTGCCAGCTGTTCCTGTTGCAACCGATATACCATCTACATACATATTCAGTGCACCAGTAGCTTTTGTTCTTGTAAAAGTTACATTATGCCAATTATTGTCATTATAGGTTCCAGGGGAGGTAATAGTAGTTGATGGATTGCCCGTTCCATACATAAATTTCCCTTGACCCATTGATAAACCAAAATGATTTATATTACCAGGAACGTCAGCGTCTATTAATCTCATAGCATTCCACCAAGCAGAAGTCCCAAAATTTGAAGATGTTTTAATCCAGGCACTTAAGGTGAAATCATCCTGTATTACACCTCTAGAAAGCTGCATCCCTTGATTTCCTGAACCAGTAAATGCATATGTGAAAATACCTCCATCAGTTGAGCTAAATGATGGAACGGTTACACCGGCAGATGGACTGGCATTATAGGCCGAACCTCCGCTACCGATATTTGTCCATACATTTCCTGTTCCAGGGTAACTAGTGAATTGACCTGGATCTAAATTTACGACTAGACCCGTTTGAACAATGCTCGGAGCAGTAACAGTAGATAAAGTATAAGGCAACATATTATCGCTTACTTGCATAAAGGCGTCCTGAGGATAATAGTATTTAGGCCCATTCGTATTAGCCGGTTCAGGCTTATTGAAATTAGCGTAAAATAGCAATCCGGTAGTTTTATAATCTAATTCAAAATACATGCCTGCCTTGATCTGATCAGCCGTTCTAGCCATATTCCAAATACAAAGCTCATCTACTTGTCCTACGAAGTACCTATCCATGCCAATAGTGGTGGCATTCGACTGACCTCGAGCTCCTATAAATAGTTTAGAAGAACTTAATCCACCCACATTGGTCGTAGCATAAGATCCTGTTACTTTACCATCCACATAAAGTTGTAAAGCCCCATTTCTGGTTAAACTTACCGCAATGTGATGCCAAGCATTATCACTTACTTGTGCGGTACCGAAAGCGTACTTTCTCCCTTCAGCCGCTAATTCCAATCCGCCCGTTGCAGTGGTATTAAATGCCCACTTATTGCGGAATTGATTGCTTTCCACCACGTCTGTACTATCGCCTTTTCCATTGGATAAAATGGTGGCATTAGCTTGTGCTGTTTTCATCCAGAACGTAATCGTGGTGTTCATTTCTTTCGAAATGGCCACTTTAGAGAACGTATTGGTATTAGTCACTAAAGCGTTCGTTCCAGAAAAATCATACGAGTTTCCTTTAGGATAAATATCCCAGTTAGCGCTAACGATATCTAAGCTTTTAAACCTAGCTAAATCCTTCCCTAACGTTCCATTACCTTCGTTTAATGGCCAAAGTCCGAGTAAGCCATTTTCATTTCCTGTAAGCGCCACATTCATATTAGCTACCGACTGGTCTCTTGTAACGGGGATGCTCCATAATCTCAGGTCATGAATGTTTCCTTTAAAGGTGCTACCTCCTACTACAATCGGATTCGCATTCGTGAAACTTAAGACCGTGGTTGGATTAGGAACAAGCGTGGTTCCCGTTAACTCCCGATCATTTTCAATGATGCTTAACTTAGGAATAGATGCATCGTAAGAAAGCGTGTAATGATTAAAGTTTCCATCCTTAAGAATGGTGGCGCTAATGCTTTGGTTACCTAAAGTATATTTAAGCACATTATCAATTAATTCCACTTTCAGTCCACCTGTTTGACTGATTAGGGTAGAGGTTCCAGCCGGACTTGTATTTTTCATCCAAAACTCGATACCTAAATTTCCTGTAGTGATGTACGGTTTATTGATGGTAGCTTTATTGCTACTTCCATTAAAGGCAAGAGAAACATTATGACTGTTTGGTAATTGATTTTTTTGTACCAAAAACTCAAAATTAGTGACCGTTCCATTCTTTTTGACTGGCTCATTAAAACGAACGGATAAATCATCCCCTATACCTAAAATTCCGTTAGTAGGCGTAGCTGAACCAAATTGTTCTGGCGAACTTAAGTTAACCGTTCCTTGAATAACAGCCGACTCAAAGATGGTGTTATTAGAACATG
>CAJCBY010000351.1 GCA_903960725.1 uncultured Cytophagaceae bacterium
ATATCACTTTTCCTACCACACCTGTGGAGGAAATTACGGCCATCCCAGGCTTAATGCCATCTTGTGAACCTTTTTCAATCGTTAAATAATTCTGTGAATTCCGGGTACTCTGATCAATCACTTTACAGGCGATTGGCTTGTAGCGCTCGAGGGAGGCTTGACTAAAAAATACCGGCAATTCAGCCTTTTGTTGGACTTGGGATTGTAATTGAAATACTTGCTGGTGTAGCTTTTGATTCTCCAGGGCTAATTCCCCATTAATATCCCGTAATTGGTGATAAGATGCCACTTCTTGACGAGTGGATAAAATGGATGCAGCCCAGGCATTCGTGGTATTAAAATAGAGGGTGTGTTGGTAATTATTGTAGGTGAACACAGACCAAAGACTGATACCCTGCAGCAAAATAAACAGAAGCAGATTTCGCTGACGCAATAAAAACTCAAACAGTTGATTCATCCCCTACTAGGTAATCAATACCGGACGGTATTTCTCTAAGTTTTTCAAGATTTCTCCCGTACCACGGATAACAGCTTTCAAAGGATCATCAGCCACGTGTACTTTTAACTGAGTCTTCTTTTCAATACGCTTATCTAAGCCGTGCAACATCGCACCACCACCCGCTAAATGAATACCGTTGTGGAAAATATCCCCTGATAATTCCGCTGGAGCTCTTTGCAAAGTTTCCATGATCGCTACCTCAATTTTTGTGATTGAGCTGTCTAAAGCATAGGCGATTTCTGAATAGTTGATTAGGATTTCTTTCGGGATACCTGTCATTTGATCACGACCGCGGATCTCAAAGTCTGCTGGAGGATTCTCCAGTTCTGGCAAAGCAGAACCCACTTGAATCTTAATTTGCTCCGCTGAACGCTCACCGATAACCAGCTTGTGCTCACGCAACAAATAATCTTTAATATCACGCGTAAACTCATCTCCCGCGACACGAATCGAATTTTCAACTACGATTCCGCTCAAAGAAATGATCGCTACTTCCGTTGTACCTCCTCCGATATCTACTACAAGAGATCCATTCGGCTGTTCAATATCAATTCCGATACCGATAGCTGCAGCAATCGGTTCGTGTACCATGTATACTTCACGTGCTCCGGCGTGTTCAGCGGAGTCTTTTACGGCTCTTTTTTCTACCTCCGTAATACCAGATGGAATACAGATAACCATTCTTAATGCTGGAGAAAAGAACGAATTCCCTTTATCCATCATTTTGATTAAACCACGCATCATCAATTCGGCAGCGGTAAAGTCCGCAATCACACCGTCTTTTAAAGGGCGAATCGTCTTAATATTATCATTTGTCTTCTCGTGCATCATCATTGCTTGACGACCTACGGCTAATACTTTATTTGTATTGCGGTCCAAAGCAATGATAGACGGTTCGTCTACAACAACCTGATCTTTGTGAATAATCAAGGTATTTGCCGTACCTAAGTCCATGGCAATATCCTTCGAAAGAAAATTAAATAAGCCCATCTGATTTTGTGATAGTAAAACACAAATTTACATAAAAATTGAGGTAAAATTTTAAAAAAATCGAATTTTACAATTTCCTCGAAATAATTATAAAATAGGCCAAAGAACTTCCTGCAAATTACTTCCTCTAATAAATCTGCCCCTTATTGATATATTACAAATAAATACCTGAAAAAAAACAACTTTTATCGCAGAAATTAATCGACGAAATAATTTGGAATTATTATCTGATTTATTAGTTTTGTCCAAGTTTATTTAAGAAATCGTATTTATTACTCCGTTTGGAGATAAATTATGGAAGATTATAACAAGATCATCGAGTCCTTAGGTGTTAAATTCATCAAAGCGAGAAACATTAGAATATTACAACCGATTCGTATCAAGAATTTCTATGACGTAGAAAATTCG
>CAJCBY010000352.1 GCA_903960725.1 uncultured Cytophagaceae bacterium
ACCTACCTTTCTGGCAACACTTGATAAATTATCTCCACTCCTAACCTTGTAAGAAAAACGCTTAGAGGTAGAAATGGGCGCTTTTTCGACCTCATTTTCTTCGTCTACCTCCGTTGAATCATCCTCGTCATCCGAATCTTCTAGTTTAACTTTACCCGTAGAGCGAGCAGAATCCAAAATACTAGCTCTATTTTTAGTGAAATAATCAAATTTACTTTTGGGAATATGAAGATTAACGTTTTTGGTATTACTCGGTAAAAAATGAGATAAAATATGAGGGTTAAGCTTTTTTAGCGTATCAAGAGAAAACCCTGTTAGCTTTGTCAAAATAGACAGATTCAAATACCCACTCACCATGATGCTGTCTTTAGGTATATCAATTACCCAATTAACAGGCTGAATCGAATGATCCCAATGAAAATTCATCATATAGGTCATGGCAATAAACTGAGGAACATAGGCTCTCGTTTCCTTAGGCAAACAAGCATAAATTCCCCAAAAATCACTAGCGCCACATTTACGAATGGCTCTTTTCACATTTCCTGGCCCTGTATTATACGCAGCCAAAGCCAAATGCCAATCACCAAAAATAGTATAGAGTTGTTTTAGATACCGACAGGCAGCATCTGTAGCGCGTTCTGCATCAAAACGTTCATCAATATATTGATCAACACGTAAACCGAATCCGCCTCTAGCCGTATAGGGCATAAATTGCCAAAGACCACCCGCACCCTTATTAGATTTAGCTTTATTCTCAAGACCTGATTCAATCAAGGATAAATATTTCAACTCATCCGGTAACCCATATTTCTTTAAATACTTTTCATAGAGTGGAAAATAAATATCCTTTCGTTCTAACATTTTCTTTGTAAAACTTGCCTTGCGAAAAGCAAAAATTTCTACAAACTGATGAGTAACAAAATTGTAATGTAATGGAATTTCATTTTCCAGTTTACTCAAGCGATCTCTAATCAAACTTGGATCAATTTTTAGTCCATCAGAACTGCCAGGTTCTACCTTCGCTAACGAATCAATTTGTTTAAAGTCATAGGCTGGTTGATAAGCACCTGTAATTTGACCTTTCACAAGAAAAGAACCTAGAATCAAAAAGAATAACAAAAATTTAACCTTCATAAGCATATAATTTTTCGCCTAAATCTAACATCTTATCCTCTTGAAAAGGATTTGTCATTAATTGAAACCCCATAGGCAAACCTGTAGAATCGGAACCCATTGGAATAGATAATCCGGGAACACCCGCTACATTCGCTTGGACCGTAAATAAGTCCCCTAAATACATTTGAATGGGATCCTGGGTCTTTTCTCCTACACGATAAGCGGTAGAAGAAGTGGTAGGCGAAATGATAAAATCATAATCCGCTAAAATAGAGAGCGTTTTCTCTTGGATTAAACGACGCACTTTCTGCGCTTTGGTATAATAAGCGTCATAGTAATCAGCACTTAAAACAAAAGTGCCTAACATAATCCGACGTTGTACTTCTTCTCCAAAACCCTCCTGACGCGTACGCTTGTACAACTGCATCAAATCAACTGGATTAGCCGTGCGATGCCCAAACTTCACACCATCAAAACGAGCTAAATTCGAACTAGACTCAGCGGTAGTCAACACATAATAGGTGGGCAACAACTGATCTATATACGGGAAATCAACCGCTTCAACCGTATATCCAAGGCCTTTCAAGTTTTCTACTTGTACTTCAAATGCCGCTTTAATCTGCGGCTGAAGACTAGGATGCTCTACCACTTCCTTGATATAAGCGATCCGCTTTTTATCCTTCTGTGCTTCAGGCACAGATGAACTCAAGGTGCTGTCCTGACCATCATCCCCTTTAATGACTTCTAATACTAAACGAGCATCCGATACATAGTTTGCAATGGGCCCAATCGTATCAAATGAAGACGCATAGGCAATGAGTCCCCATCTTGAAACTAATCCGTACGTTGGTTTCAAGCCTATGACTCCACAAAAAGCAGCCGGCATACGTATCGAGCCACCAGTATCCGTTCCTAACGAAACTTGACACATACCAGCTTGAACTGCTACAGCGGAGCCACCTGAACTTCCTCCCGCTACGTGCGCTTGATTCGCATAGTTTAATGCGGCACCATAAGCTGAATTTTCATTTGTGCTTCCCATACCAAACTCATCACAGTTTTGCCGACCGATGATGATTGCATCTTCATCGAGTAATCGCTTAACAGCTGTGGCAGAGAAGGAAGATTTAAAGGATTCTAAAATCTTACTACCTGCATACGAATGATGACCTTCGTAGCAAAGTAAATCTTTAATTCCCACCACTAATCCGGCTAATTTACCAGCTGTTCCAGCTTTTAGTTTAGCGTCAACTAACGTAGCCCGAGCCATAGCATCATCTTCATACACCTCTAGAAAAGCATTTAAAGCTTTATTGTGTGCCTGAATTTGATTTAAATGATACCTAACAACAGAAGAAACCGAAAGCTCACCAGCTAACAATTTCTCCCTAATCTTTATGTAGGGTTGACTCGTATAATTCATTAAAAATGGGAATCAATATAAACACAAAAGCATAGTTGAATCTCTTCAACTATGCAGATATAGGAATTAAGAGCTGATTATTCTTTTGTATCCTCTAGCTCTTTATTAATCTGATCTTTTACATCATTCTTCGCATTTTGAAACTCGCGAATACCTTTACCTAATCCTTTCATTAATTCTGGAAGTTTCTTTCCTCCAAAAAACAATAAAATCAATAAGCCAATCAATAGCATTTCGCCACCGCCAAGGCTATTTAAGAATAATAATATGCTTGCAGTCATCATATCGTGTTTTGTCTAAATTTTCGTAAATATATTTAAAAAAGGTTAATTATTCGTGTATTTAAAGATGTTTTTCAAACTCATCAAGCTCCTCTTTTATCGCTTTCCCTACCCAAACTACTATGGCTAAATCATCCGCAAATCCCACTAATGGCAAAAAGTCCGGAATGAAATCAAATGGCATCACAAAGTAGAGCAAAGCAGCCGTAATTTTAACTAACGTTACCACGGGCAATTTAGTATAGTTTCCTTGAACGTAGGACTTAATTAGTTCGCTGAAAAGTATGATGTAACGATTCAATAACTTAACTACAGTTAAATTGCTTGAGGCCGCCGTTTCTTGCACTTTTTTTAATGCTCCCTTGATCAAAGACAATAAGCCGACTTGGTTTTGGGAAAAAAGCGTTTCACTCTTACTAATAGCTTCTTTAAAAAAACGGGAGTCGATAATACGCTTTACCCAGATCCCAGATTGTGACATAATAATTTCGATTAATGCTTAAATATAATGAAATCATTTAAGGATTTGTCGTATTTTTGTATCGTTTTTTGAATCATACTTACCAAAAATTATAACAATGAAAATCACAGTAGTAGGAGCAGGTGCTGTAGGAGCAACTTGTGCTGACAATATTGCCAGAAAAGAATTGGCAGATGAATTAGTTTTATTAGATATCAAAGAGGGTATCGCAGAAGGTAAAACATTAGATATGTATCAAACAGCTAGCTTGTTAGGTTTTGATACTACCCTAATCGGATCTACTAGTGATTACACAAAGACAGCTAACTCAGATGTTGTTGTGATTACTTCAGGACTTCCTCGTAAACCAGGTATGACTCGTGAAGAGTTAATCGGAGTGAATGCGGGAATCGTAAAAAGTGTGGTTGAAAATATCTTAAAATATTCGAAAAACCCGATTATCGTTATCATCTCTAATCCAATGGATACGATGACTTATTTAACGAAATCGATTGCTGGTTTAGACAAGCACCGCATCATCGGTATGGGTGGTACTTTAGATTCAGCTCGTTTCAAATGCTATTTAGCAAAAGCGATGGATGTGTCTATCAATGATATCTCAGGAACCGTTATCGGCGGCCACGGAGATACCACAATGATTCCATTGAAACGTTTAGCAACCTACAATGGTGTTCCTGTCTCTCAATTCTTAGATGATTCTACTTTAGATAAAGTTGTAGCTGATACAATGGTAGGTGGTGCAACTTTAACAGGTTTATTAGGAACTTCAGCTTGGTACGCACCGGGTGCTGCTGGAGCAGCTTTAGTGGAAGCGATCGTTCG
>CAJCBY010000353.1 GCA_903960725.1 uncultured Cytophagaceae bacterium
AGGAATTAATGAACTTTTTAGCGGATCAAATTAAAAAAATTGAGGAAAGTTAGGCGAACGATGACCTATTCCTTATTTTTGCAAATAATTATTGACACAGCCTTATGAAATTATCAAATTTACTTTCTATAGTAGCGGTTTTAGCGGTAGCGACTTCTTGTGATTACCAAAAAAACAACACCATCAAACAAAAAGACGTGCGCAAAGGCGATGAGTATGTGTACGGTGTTCACCCAGATAGCGCAGCAGTTCAATCGAAATTGAAATACGATGCGAAGCCAGAATTAGAGGTGAAAGCGAATGCGATCCGCGAGAAATTATTCAAAGGAAAAGCGATTAATCAAGGAAACTAATTCCTTTTTACATAGATTTTTAAGAAGCCGGTTTATCCGGCTTTTTTTGTGGACTTTCGGGAGCGTAGTACGATTAATGCACCAGCAAATCCCGCAAGAACGTCAATTGGTAAATTCCAGCCACATAGATTAGCGACCAGATTAGCGAGGAAATTCCCATCAACAATAGAATGCGAGGAATAGGTACTTTAAAGGACAAGGACAATAAACTGCCTCCAATCGGCGTAAAAATTAAAGGGGTCAACGCGGCAATTCCTTTCATTCCAAAACGCTTCCAGATATCTACCGCGTAGCGAATACGTTTTGAAAAAATCTTCGGTTTTGTTGTGCGGTATTTAGCAATCAAACCCAAGATTGCTTTCCCCAACGTAACAATAATCGTCACCGTAGCCATCGCTCCTAACCAAGTAAATAGCACGGTCTCATACCATGTTAAGCCTAAGCTAAAACCCGTGATGGGTCCCGCAATAAACTTTAATCCCGTGGCGATCATTACACCAGAATAGGCTGCCCAAGACATTATTTGCCAGATTGATAGATGGATTTACCTTCGTCTAAGAAGCTAACAAAGTGAGAAACATTCGCATCAAAAGCCACCGGCTTCACCATCGGTTTATCGTCCTTACGTGGATCTAATAAAACATAATGTGGTTGTGCATTTGAGTTGAAGCGAGAGATTTGGAAGTCGAGGTTTTGGTCCCCTAAGGTCTTCTTCTCCTGGCCATCCACTTTCGAGGTATACCACTTGTCTGCCGGCAGTTCTGTCTTATCATCGCAATACAAAGCTACCACGACATAATCTTCCTTTAAACGCTGCAAAACCGCTGGATCTGACCACACATATTCCTCCATCTTGCGGCAATTCACACAACCATGTCCAGTGAAGTCAATAAACAAAGGCTTGTTTGCTTTTAACGCGGCAGCCTTCGCCTGCTCAAAATCAAAATACCCAGTTAAGCCCAAAGGCAACTCTAAGAAATCGCTGTACAAGGCGTCACTATTTTGCGTGGAAGTCTCCGTTGCTTGCGATCCTTTGAAATCCTGCGAATTCATCGGTGGCAACCAACCCGAAAGCCCTTTCAAGGGTGCTCCAAACATCCCCGGAACTAGGTAAATAACAAAGGCTAAAACCGCCGTCGCAAACAAGGTACGTGGAACCGATAAGTTCTTCGATGGTCCATCGTGCGGCAAGGAAATCTTGCCGAATAAATACAAAGTCAAGGCGGTAAAGATCGCGATCCAAATCGCTAAGAAAATCTCTCTATCCAATAAATGCCAGTGATATACCTGATCTGCTACGCTTAAGAATTTAAACGCAAGTGCAATTTCCAAGAAACCTAAAACCACTTTCACCTCGTTCATCCAATTGCCTGATTTAGGCAACTTCTGCATAAAGCCTGGGAAAATCGCGAACAACGTAAACGGAATCGCAAAGGCTAAGGAGAATCCTAACATCCCGATAATCGGCTTTAAGAATGCGCCTTGCGAGGCTGCTATTAGGATAGATCCGGCCAGCGGGCCCGTGCAAGAAAAGGAAACCAACACAAGTGTGAAAGCCATAAAGAACACGCCGATGAAGCCGCCTTTGTCCGACTTCGCATCTACCGTATTCACTAAATTTGATGGTAATACAATTTCAAACGCACCAAGGAACGAAATACCGAATAAGATAAATATGGTAAAGAAGAGCATATTCGGGATCCAGTGCGTACTCAAAAAGTTCGCGAAACTAGCCCCCGCGAAAAAGGCTAATAGGGTTCCAAAAAAGACGTAGATCAACACGATGAATCCTCCATATAAGAAGGCTAGGCCTTTCCCACCCTTTTGTTTCGTGAAGAAACTCACGGTCATCGGAATTAATGGATAGACACAAGGTGTTAATAGGGCGAGGAATCCGGCGCCTAAGGCAATCCAGAAAAAGCCAAAAAGTGAGTCGTCTTCGGGTGTTTCTGTGGGCGCCGCTGCTACTACGGGTTTTGACACAACTGAATCTACGGGAGCCATTGGTTGAGCCACAGCTGTAACTGGGGTGTCTAGAGCAGCCACCACCTCCGCTTTGCCTGCTAAACTAAACGACCCCTTAATAGGTACACAAAGTCCAGAAACA
>CAJCBY010000354.1 GCA_903960725.1 uncultured Cytophagaceae bacterium
ACAACGGCTGAAATTGGAGATAATTCGACTATAAGAGAATGCGTAACGATTAATCGGGGTACCTCTGATAAGTTGAAAACAGTAATTGGCAAAAATTGCTTAGTTATGGCCTATGTGCACGTAGCGCACGACTGTTTCATTGGCGACCATTGCATAATCGCTAATTCAGTTCAGATGGCTGGTCACGTAACTGTAGGCGACTTTGCGATCATTGGAGGATCATCTGCTATTCATCAATTTGCAACGATTGGAAAACATGTCATGATTTCAGGTGGCTCTTTAGTACGCAAAGACGTTCCTCCATTTACTAAATCAGGTCGCGAACCATTAACGTATGCTGGGGTTAATTCAGTAGGATTACGTCGACGCAATTATACTGACGAACAAATCAATATTATTCAAGAAGCCTATCGTTTTATCTATCTAAAAGGGCTGAATACGAATGCTGCTTTAGCCGAAATTGAGTCACAATTACCTAATACACCGGAAAGAAATGAAATAATTGATTTCATCAGAAATTCGGAACGGGGTATTATGAAGGGATAATTCTATATGGAGATTCTTGCTACAAACCTTTCCAAAAAGTTTAGACAAGAATTTGTCATTCGGGATTTCAGTCACCAGTTTAAAGCAGGTAATTCCTATGCAATTACTGGACCTAATGGGTCTGGTAAATCAACATTGCTTCAATTAATCGCTCAGTTTACCTTACCAAATTCAGGCAAGATCGAAATGACAGGAATTGATCCTGAACTAGTTTATACACAAATTACATATGCTGCTCCCTATGTCGAGTTAATTGAGGAGTATACGCTTACTGAACATCTGGCTATTTTGGTGAAAAATAACTACTTACCCTCTTCTATAGATATAGACACATTTGAAGAATTCATTGACTTACAGCCTGGTAGATTTAAATTAATCAAGAATTATTCCTCAGGAATGCGTCAAAAATTAAAGTTAGGGTTTGCTTTATTGTCAGAAAGACCAGTCTTATTATTAGATGAACCTACCACTAATTTTGATGAACAGGCAAAGCAATGGTTTTTTAATCGACTAAATGATCAAAGACATAAGCTTATTATAATCGCCTCTAATGAGTTACGTGAAATAGAATTCTGCTCAGAAAAAATAGCGATTGTAGAATTTAAATAAATTTATGGAGGCGAATTTGAGTAATTCCGATAACTATCGCTAAAAATCCACCATAAAATACTAAATCCTCCGTCCTGATTAATCCCATGCTCATGCGGTTGTAGTGAAATGATAAATCCATCCATTCCAACCCAATTTCCTTTGCTCCTTGCCAAAATAGAAAATTTAAAACCAATCCCACTAAAAAGGCTACCGGTTGCTTTTTACTAACACTTGAAGCCAATATACCTAGGGCAATAAAGCATAGATTCAACAGAAATAAAGACAAATACCCACCTAAAATCAAAGAAGAATCAAAATTATTAGCGGGCAATCCTAAGGCTCCTATCGCATAAACAAATAAGATACTCGGGATTAAGGTTATCAATACAATGCATACTAAGGAAATAACCTTAGCCGTCAAAATCTGATTTATTGTTAATGGCAATGAACGTAGCAGCTGAAAAGTACCTCGATCCATTTCCTCTGAAAAGCTATTCATAGACAAGGCGGGAACCAAGAAAAGAAAAAACCAGGGGCTTAAATCAAAGAAAACAGATAATTCAGCAAAGCCAAAATCCAACACATTCCCATCAATCACCCAAACATAAACACCCATTAAAATAAAAAAAGACGAAATAGTCCCCCAACCCATCCAAGAGCTAAATAAGGAAATAACGTCTTTCTTAATGAGACTAAACATTTTATTCGAAAATTGGCCTCTCCCTTTTGACTACTGCTGCAACGATTAAGCCTATTAAGAAGTTAAAAATAAGACTCATAACAACCACAATGGCAAACTGCATACCAGGATTCATCATAAATGAAGTCATTTCTTCTGCACTTTGAATTTGGCTAGCCGTTAATCCCTGATCCTCCATTCGTTCTCTAGCAATTTCCATTTGGCGTTGAATGACCGTATTATCGATGAACTGAATATAAATGTAGTTGAAGCCGCCAGCAGCTAATCCACTAATCGCACCTAGCAAAGCGGTTAAACCTAAACCTTGTCCATAGCTAATGTAACCTCCATTTTGTTCTCTGTATTCTCTCAAGCATAAAACAGAAATAGTCACCGTTAACACAAGAGACCAAATGCCTGAAATCCAACCAATGGATTCTTGAAATTGCTCATTCCAACCTAGTAGATTTACGAATGTAGAAAAGAGAAAACTTAACAAACCATTAATAAAGCCATATTTCAAGGCTAAAATGGAGGAAGATGCAGCTGTTTCTGAGGTATTTTCCATGATTATTTTTTGTAATAAAGTGAAATTAACAAATTAGGTAAAAATCCTAAAGCAATCTTTTGGGCAAAATCATCCTTTGCAATACTAAATGCATCAATTGATTTTATTCCCGCATGTAGGCTATTATAATACTCCCCTCCTTCTTGACTAACGATTACTTCCTTAAAGGAATTTAATTCTAACAAACTCTGTTGGATATAGGCTTCTAACATCAGTAATCCCGCTGACGATTGAAAAAAATAATACAGGAAAAAGGCACTTACAAGGGCAGTTACAACGATTAAAATATATTGAAGCGCGAAATAGACTAAAAAGTGCTTTTTCTCTCCAAGGTTATTTTGGGGAAATTTCACAACATACCACCATTGAAAAAATAATAAGAAAACAAAGGTAGGTGCTTTCTTTCCTCCTATCGGAATTATCCCAAATTGCTGAAGCACAAAACCATACCCTACCATTAATAATACAAAGAGTACGGCATAAATGACAAATCGACCAATTTCGGCAAACCAATTATTGACCATAAGAATGATTTAGTCCGTTAAATACCCCTTTTATTTGATGGCTAAATGAATGACCTAGGAAGATTGAGTTCTTAGATTTGGAGACGATAGACTCTGAATCGTATACTTTTTCCTCCCCTGTTATCACTATTCCTTTCAACAACTCGCCTACCTTTAATTCTGGCTGAGAAATGCCCAAAAAAGCAGATGGAGCGTGTGTTAAAAAATTATCTATCTTAGTTATTCCCTGGTTTTTGGCTTCTTTAATAAAGGCAAGAGCTAGCGTCTCTAAACCAATCGTCCCAAAACTAGCTTGATCAAATTCCAATTCTTTATTCTCTACTTCCACTGGGTGGTGATCTGAAACGACAGCAGTGATTACTCCATCTTTCAATCCTTTCCACAAAGCTAATCGGTCATTTTCTGATCGTAAAGGTGGATTGACTTTCTTTAATGTATCAAAGTCGGAGACCGCATCTTCCGTAAAAATAAGCGAGTAGATAGCCACATCAGCCGTAACTGGCAAACCTTGCTTTTGTGCTTCACTAATTAAGGTGACAGACTCAGCGGTAGAAATACAAGAGAAGTGAAGCGCAAAACCTGGATTAGCAAGTCCAAAAGAATGTTGCATTACATAACGTAACAAATCTAAATCACGCTTAACATGCATCGTTTCGGCAAGAACAGGAATACCTTTCATACCCAATAGTGTACTTTGTACACCTTCATGGATCTGACCAAATAAGGACAAACCACTAACATCGGGCCTCGAGATAACTTTAACCGCTAAAGGTTGTAAATACTGTAAGCATTTCAACATTAAATCAGTGTCTTGCAAGGCGCCATCACCATGGCTAAACCAAGAGGATCCTGATTCATGCAAACCCATCAAATCACTAAAATTCTCAGCCTTATTGTCTAAGGTTAAAGGAGCTGATGGATAACAGGTCACTCCCGTGCCCTCTAATTTAGTAGCGATATACTGTATCGCCTCAGGTTGTTGCGGAACAGGGTCTCCAGTGGGTAAAAGTAACATATCCAATACGCCACCCTTCCAAGCTGCAGCTTGCAAACTAGTCCAATCTTCTTTGTGCTCTCCTCCAGGTAGTGTGTGATGAACACGCAAATCAACAAGAGAAGGAAACCACTGAAAATCAGATCCAGATATAACCTCATCAGCAACCGCTTGTATAGAAGAAGCAATTTCTAGCCAACGACCATCTTCAGCTAATAAATCAGCTTTCTTACCAAAAAAGGAAGAACGGCTATCTTGAATTAAAATCTGTTTAAATAAGATTCTCATTTGTTTTTGCATATAAAAAAACCCTGATTAACAGGGCTTTAAAATCAATGTCCAATAAAGGATTTATATGTTTCAACATCCATCAATTGGGAAAGGTCGCCAGCGTCAGCTGCTTTGATTTTAACCACCCAACCATCTCCGTAAGGATCAGAATTAATTAATTCTGGGCTGTTATTTAGTGCTGTATTAAATTCGATAATCTCTCCTGCGATAGGTATGAATAAGTCTGAAACAGTTTTAACCGCTTCTACCGTACCAAAAACACCATCCTTGGCTATACTTTGACCTACTGTCTCTACTTCAACAAACACAATATCACCTAGCTCGCCTTGTGCAAAATCAGTGATACCTACAATAGCGATATCGCCCTCTAATCTAATCCACTCGTGTTCTTGAGTATATTTTAATTCGCTTGGAAAATTCATAGTATATTTATTTGCTCACAAAGGTCACGAAAATCTCGATTTTTTGCAAACGATTTTAGATTATTCACTTAAAGAATATCTGATTTGAAAACCTCCTGCCACTGTGGATCTATAAAATGAATTAGAAACCAAGGGATTATTCATCATCTTATCAAAATAGGCTGTAACCGTCAATTTATTATTCACATTGTAGCTTAACTGCGGTCGAAATTGGAAGTTTATGAATCCTTGCGTAACAATTGTCTCCGCATCTAATTTACGCTGAAGTGTACGCGTATCTCGAATAGTTAAATTCATATTAAACCGTAAATCATTAGGCAAACGAACGGCACGACCATTAATCTTAAATGGTATTAACATATTGGATTTAGTAAAGCCCATGGCAACGGTGAAATCCTTATTGGCTAATTCCGCAACTTGAGAGTTAGCTAAATTAAGCCCTACATTGCGATCTTGGTTATATTCTAAACGCAACGATATCTTACTCTTCGTTACTGCGTTTACCCCAACTAAAGGCGAGAAACGTTCTACAAAAGAAATCGTACTCATAACATAAACAGGAATCAATGTATTCGTCACAGGATCAAAACGAGAGGCAAGAGGATACAAAAGGCTGTTCAATGACAAATTCATAAAGTCCGTTGCAAATTGACCATATTCTAAGGCAGAGACGAAATTACCTACATTATAGGTACTCGAATACATGTGTGAAATGGTGAAGGATGCAAACTTATTCTTTATACCTGGGAATAGATTCAATCCATTATAATCCACTTTCCAATTAGGTAAAGGAATGGAATAAAATGGCGAATACTTTACATTGGTTGCAGAAACACCCGAATAGGCTGCAAAAAATGCCGGAATTAAAACGTCCTGAGAATTCTGATTGTAGGTGCCTATTTCGGTAGGCTTAGAACGATTTAAACGGGATAAAAGAACAGCACGATTCGATCTGAATTCTTCAAACACCGTTTCTGAGTTTGAGAAAGCTGTCATAAACGATAAAAACGACATGGAATAATTACCTGACCGAATAGGACTTTGAGAAACAAAAGGCCCCCCAGCTATTTCTGGACGGTAAAATTCCTGATAATTATCCCCTCGATTATAATTACCATCCACCTGAATACGCAAATCCTTCGTAGGTTCTAACTGTGTAGTGTAAGTAAGTTTTTGAGATCGCAACTGGGTAAATGGCGTGTTTTGGACCGTACTCCTTGTTAACCAACCATTCTCAGCGGCTTTAAACCGGATAGCGTCTGACTGTCCCCCCCGAATAAAATCAAAACCAGGTGCTGAATTGATCGCATTCATTCCTAACATACCGGGATTAGGCATAAATCCAGGTAAGGTGGTCGATTCATTAATGGAGTAATTAACTTGAATCCCTCGCAATGTCAATAATAAACGGGTGACTGATTTTAAAGCGTTATTAGGAGGAATAACAATATCATCCTCATCTCCCGGATTTCTCGCGATGTTTTTTCCAAAAGTACGCGGACTGTTTGCCCAGCGCAATGCCTTGATGCGATTATACAAAGCCACAAAATCCACTTTTCCATTAATGGCTTGCTCTCTCGTATTTTTAATAATATTCCCAAAAGGCAGTCCTAGCGAATCACGAATATCAAAGGAGTTTGCAAAATAATTATACCCTACTCGATGGGTATAATCTGCATTCATCCAATCGGTTAACACTGATTTTTGTAACGGTAAACGCCAAACCATCCCTCCTTGTTGATCAAAACTTCTTGCCCTACCCAATGCCCGCAAACTAATCAGTACAGAATCTCTTTTCTGTTGCGTATCTAAATCTCCAATTGGTTCATCAATAATTGAATTTACCTGCGTATTGTAATTCAAAACAATACTTTTCGTCAGATTCCAATTCAACGCATACTGCCGATTAAAAAACCAATATTTCTCAAATTGAGGAGCCACACCTACGGTGGTAAATTCTGAATTACGCAACTGCGTTTTAATAAAACTACGATCCATATCTAATCTAACCATCAGAGAGGACGGCAGCAAATTCAGATTAAAATCTCGAATCAATTCAAAAGGGAACTTCTTAAATGGCTCTAAAAAGCGAGATGAATTAGTATAAGAATACAAGACATTTCCTCGATGACTAAGCTGCTGGTATTCTGCAATTAAAGGACTCGTTCGGAGCATCTCAGCATAGGCATAGCTAAAAGTAAAGTTGGAGAAATCCCATGGATAACTGTATTTAGATTTTGCACCTCGCATTTTCTTAACATTAGAAAAGTTAAATCCTTTTCTTTCTGTGTTATCCTCCACTAAAGTGAGATAAGATTGCTTTTTAGTCTCTGAAGCGAACTTTTGTATCGAATTCCGTAAGAAAATATCGGGATCAAATGGATCAAATTCAGGCGATATATTGCGTCGATCGTAGGTGATAAAGAAAGGGATCTTAAAGCCCCAATTCCGAGGCAAAAATTTATCTAAATTCAAATTCGCCGTAATGCCATATTCGAGATTATTCTCGCGACTTCGCTCTGAAATTTTGGCCTGAACACCCCCAAAACCATAATTCTTAAAGCTACCATTCATTTGAATCGTACCTAAATCAGCTAGTTTAATGCCTAAATTAGCAATGGCCGCTTCACCCGATGTTTGATCAAAACCCGACGCCCTTAATTCATTCGCCCAAATACAAAAGGATTTATTCGTGTTGCTCGTATTCCTTACACCAATCATGGTTACCATGGAGGCACTTTGATCAGGCCGTCCCATAACCGTAATCTTGTACTTTTTACCCGTTGCACTACTAATTTCCATTGTGAAACGTTCATTCAAACTCTTACCTTGTTTATCCCGTTCAATCTTGACTTGCTTTACTAAATCAAACTCAATGTCAAATTCATTTTCCATTGGCCAAATTTCCGTATCTAAACTTTGGCCTTTTTGTGTTTGTATCAATCCAGAACTTTCAATTTCATAGTAATTATCCGTCAAATCCGTACCAATACGCAAGAAAGCACCCACCTGTCCACTAATAGGCTCTGGACTTTGCATCGAAACGAACATCTTCAACCGCTTGTAATTGATAAAATCAAAAAGCGTATTCTTAAACACTGCTCTAGCATCCCCAGGGCGTAAATTATCCACACACAAACTCAACGATTGCTCATTCAAACGTGCATTGTTAATGGTGGTAATATCTTGATCACGCACAAATCCAGGCGGAACAACATAAGGAATAGCTGTTTCCCCTTTATTAGCAGGCCCATTTTCCTCAATATTTACACTGGACACTCTAAACTTAGCATCATAAGGCTCAGGTATATCTTGCCCACCTCGCTTATCTAATTCACCTTCAAATTTTCGATAACTGAAGCCAGATAATTGCAATTGCGCAAAACGCAAGACCACTGGCTCTTGAAATTCCTTTAATACCATCCGCATAAACCGAATTGATTTAAACGAATTTATCTCGCCAGCAGGGGTTTTGTAAAGGCGTTTATCTTTTATCGGAATCCGGAATAAATACCAATTGACACCACCCTCAGTAATTTTATCAACCACAAAACCACTTCCGATTTGAAGGGTATTCGGTTTTAAATCAATTTCATATTCAAAGTATGCCTCATTCTCATTTACGGTATTATCATTGTTTAAATCTTCCCGATCCGGCAACATACTATTCGCCTCTGTAAAACTCGAATTTGATGGATTAGCTGTTGTGGGACTATTGTTTTCCATCCCCAGATAATTTTTATAGCGTTGAATTAAGGATTCTGTTGCATTGAATTTTGAATTCAAATAAAATTCAAAATCATCAGCAGCCGGGTCATTTACGATTCTTGCCAAAGCTGACGCATCCGTTACTCTCCCTTTAACCTGATCTAGGTACGCCTTAAAATGGGTCGTTTCCGTCACGGCATCGGCTTCATCAGATTGATTAGGCAATCCATCTAAACCAATATCTTGTTTCTCTCTACCTCCAGCGTTATCAAAAGCATTAATGACAAACTGACGAGAAGGAGCTAAACCCCAATCTGTTTTTTCAAGATTCTTTCCGACACCCGAAGTAATTTTCTCTCCAGCAGGAATACCGTTTTCAAAATTGGAATAGCCATCTGGTATAAAATCCTCCGATACATCTCCTAAATGGAATAGTAGTTTACCTCCTGTCTCATTATTCTTATTGAATACTCCATCTCGAATTTTTCCTGATTCGCCACCAATGAACGGATCCATTAACCAGAATTCGATTTGCTCCACATTCGCATTATCAAAATCAGTGTCAAATCCAATCGCACGTGTGATGGCCCCAAAATTAGAGGCCGGAGTAGGTAACAATCCTTTTGAGGATAAATTCGGATTAAAATTATATAACCCGCGTTCAGACGGGAAATAGGCTACATCTAACACACCGATAGGTAAATTAGTGATGTTATTGGCAAAATCTTTGTTTGGGAATAAGCCCCTAGGTGTCACAACGCGCTCATAGGCATACGCATTCACTTTCATAGGGTCTAAACCAGGAACATCCAAGGCAAAACCTCCTTGCCCATAGATACTGGCATCTACCGTGTATGCGGCAATTTTAGCCCGATTAAAACCAGCTGCTAACTTAGATCCTGTAACAGAATAGGATTTAGGGGTTGCCCCTGCTTTCCAAAGAGTTGATTGCGAACTCATGTTATAGATAACCCTAGCAGCCTCAAAATCATCAATGAAAGCATTCCCTTGTACTCGATCATTCACATTCGGAATTAATTTAGCAAACTCCCCCTGAAAATCAATCACAGATGTTTCCTTGGTGGATAGTAAGGGTAACTTATCCAATAAACGAGTAATGCCTTGAGAGTTTTGTAAGATACTCGCATCAAACCCTAGCAATGTGTTATTTACGGGTTCATTCCCCATAGCGACGCGACGGAAAAAGGCTGGAGGACTCTCTGACATGTTTTGAATAGTAGCCCCTAAATGCACATTCTTTCCTAAATTATAGTCTAAACGAGTTCCTAACAAGGTCCTAATTTGATTTGAGAATAAATCTGGCTTCTCATAACACACCTTAATTTCTCTTCCAGAGCTAAAAACACCCTCATTAATTATCTTAACGCGGCCTGATTGTGGGTCTACTATATAATCGATTCCAGCTGCTAAGGATTGACCTCCAGCCGTGACAGTTACAGATTTAGGCTCTACTCCAAAAGGTAAAGCAATATCACCCCCTACCCCAGACTGAAAGGTACCCTTAATAAAAAATTTATTTTTAGCTGATAGTTGAGCGGCATCCACTTGTGTTCCTGTATACAATTTTTCGAACACATATTTATCGACTAAATTAGTTTCACTTGGAGTGAATTTAGCTTTCAAATTAGCACCAAAGGGCTCCAAAACAGGGAATATTATTTTACCGTTTTTGGAATCAATCGTAATATCCTCTACGTAATCAAAGTTTCCGTCTGGCTGCGGATCACCCGCAAAATTTAACTTATCAAGCCCTAAAACCTTGACTAAGGGAATGTCTTTAAAATTACTCCCCTCTATCAAGTTACTATTATCAATACCCGTTGCATCATCTTTGTAAACGATACGCAATTGAAAATTCTGTTTAGTTAGAGATGAAGTGTTTAAGGAATAAATATTCTTCATCATTAAATCCCACATCGGGTGAGGTTTACCCGTCGTACTCGAATTGAGGTTATTGCGAATCATGCTCGACTTCAACATCTTCAGGATTAATACCTCATCATCTTGACGCGCTTGGTAATCTTCCGTTAACTCCCCTACCTTGTATTTACGACCATTTAAGGTGTACTCATATGAAACAGCTAATACTTCATCATTCCTTAGTGGCGCCACTAAGGAGATATAACCTAATTGCGAATTGAATTTGAATTCCCTTTCTGTTAATCGCTTTGCCCCTTTTAATACATCAAAATCAGTACCACGCTTTAAATTATAGACATTTTCTAACCGATCCGTCGCTTCGTTCGATTTACGCAGATTGGGATCTGCTAACAGCTTAGCATACATCCCATTCGCCTTATTATCTACCGGACTTGATGGAATCACAGGCTGCATGATGGGGTTTGTATTATTAAACGGACTTGATTCCCCTAAGTCATAAAGTGAAACTAAATTTCGAAGCGTTTCCGTGCTTTGAGTACGATTAGTCACATACACTTCTACCCGGGTAACCGTAATCCCACTTGAAATGACAGGCAGATTTTTTAAAGCTCTTTCGTAATTATTGCGAAAATAGGAAGACAAAAAGAAGTGCTTATTTTCATCGTACTGATCTGCACGTACCTCAAAATTTTTCCCTTGAGAACCTCCTTTCAATGTTATACAATCTTGTTTAGAACGTTGTTGCGCCGCCACCACCGTCATATCTAGCGCACCAAACCGGAGTAGTGTTTTTACACCAAACAAGTTTTGAATTCCCGGGATTAATTGCGAATTCAATGTCCAGGACGTATTTCCGACTTCAATATTTTGGAGAATATCCTCTTCTTGTGTTTTCCAATTCAGTTTTAATTGATTTTGAAAATTAAAACTAGCCTTGGTGTCAAAATTGACATTCAAATTTAACTTGTCGCCTATCTTACCCTGAAAATTAATCTGTGCTTGTTCGTTAAAAAATAGATTACCTACATACCTTAATTGAACGGGAATAGCAGGATTATCCACATATTGACCCATGTAACCCACATCTAACAAGAGAGACCCATTGGGCTTAAATGATACCTCGGTTCCCCCAAAAATACGATCAACAGCAGGTGGTAATTCAACTTTAGGAAAAAGGCCACGCGATTTCAAATTACTACTACCATCCAAACTCTTGGAATAAGATTGCCAAAAACTGCGATTAACCTCCTGATTTTGCAATCTAGAAAAGCTTTTGAAATCCGTGATGGTAGAAGTTCCCGTTGCATCTTTTTGAATGACTAAACTGGGATCATTTTCAAATGAATAGTTTAATTTCGACTTAGAAGAATAAATAGAAAAAGGCGATTTCCCTTGTGTACGATTAGGCTTTTTTAGAGATAAACGAGGCTTTTTACCCGATTTTCCGAGGGAATCCACCTGAGAAAAACTCGCAAAAGACAAGACGATTCCTAGACCCAGAAAAATGGGCAACCAATTGAAACTGCCATGTTTTCTGTAATGATTCAATTATCGCAAAGCTAATTTGATTAAATTTTCAACAGTCGCATCTGGATTAGACTTCAGAATGGTATCTAAACTTTTTTCAGCTGCCGTTCTAGGAATTCCTAAGGTGATTAAAGCAGACAAGGCTTCTTGCTTGTGACCATAATTTGCATCATGGGAGGCAATTCCAGCCTCAACAAACAATACATCTTTCTTACATTTGTCTTTCAGCTCGAGAATCACACGCTGAGCAGATTTTGAACCAATCCCCTTAATCGATTGAATCAAGGCGATATTATCATTCATAATCGCAGAGCGAATTTCATTGGAAGAAAACGACGATAACATCACTAAAGCTGTACTTAATCCAATACCTGAAACTGAAATAAGATCTAGAAATAGGTATTTCTCATCCATCGAATGAAAACCTACTAACGTATGCGAATCCTCCTTCACCTGCAAATGAGTATATAACTTGCAATTCTCTTCCCCATCCGCTAATGCGGCGTAGGTCTGCAACGATATTTTAACTTCATACCCGACACCATTCACATCGATAATCACATGTGCGCGGTCTTTATGGGCTAACTTTCCTTTCAAATATGCTATCATAATTACCTACGTTTACGGCGTTTTTTTGATTTACTTTTCTTCTTGGATGTTTTCTTCTTTTTCGAGTACTTTTTCCGACTAGAATACTTACTTCGTTTTGATGAGCTCTTACTATATCTAGACTTAGATGAAACTACCTTGTAATAAACTAAAACCTGCCCTTTCTTAAGCTTCGTACTTTTAAGTCTATTGGCTTTCTTAAGTGCACTTACAGAAACACCTACCTTTCTGGCAACACTTGATAAATTATCTCCACTCCTAACCTTGTAAGAAAAACGCTTAGAGGTAGAAATAGGCGCTTTTTCGACTTCATTTTCTTCGTCTACCTCCGTAGAATCACCCTCGTCATCCGAATCTTCTAGTTTGACTTTACCAGAGATCGGAAGAGCACACGTCTGAACTCCAGTCACCGGCTATGATCTCGTATGCCGTCTTCTGCTTG
>CAJCBY010000355.1 GCA_903960725.1 uncultured Cytophagaceae bacterium
TGATCTGACTTTTTACAAGAGAAAAAAGACAAAACAAGACATAAATAGAGTAGTTTTTTCATAGTGAATTGGATGATTTTAGAGGCAATTTACGTAAATTGGTCGTTGCATTTATACCTAAGTTAAGAAATAATATATTAAACATTTACTATGTCAGGATTGGGAGCGGAGCGCGCACGGTTACAATTACGAAACGATAACAAAGGCTGGAAAAAATGGGGGCCCTATTTGACGGAACGTCAATGGGGAACGGTGAGAGAGGATTATTCAGCTCATGGAAATGCTTGGGGTACGATAACACACGATATGGCTCGTTCGAAGGCTTATCGCTGGGGTGAGGAAGGAATCGGGGGTATTTCTGATAATAAACAACACGTTTGCTTTGCGTTTGCTTTTTGGAACCACCGAGATCATATTTTAAAAGAGCGGTTTTTTGGTCTAACGGGCGCGGAATCTAATCACGGTGAGGACGTGAAGGAATTATACTATTACCTGGATTCGACGCCTACGCACTCCTACCAAAAAATGCTGTACAAGTATCCACAGCAAACTTTTCCTTACCAGAAACTAATCGACGAATCGCAAAAGCGTAACCGAAAAGAGCCGGAATACGAATTGTTGGATACCGGGATTTTTGACAATAACGAATACTTCGATATTTCGATGGAATATGCGAAGGCAGACGAGCAGGATATTTTGATCAAAGTAACCGTAGAGAATCGTTCCAAAGTGGCCGCGCCTATCACGGTTTTGCCCACTATTTGGTACCGAAATACCTGGTGCTGGGGCTATGAGAAATACAATTACAAACCTCTTTTAACGGGAGTAGGCAATTCATTTATCGAGGTCGATCACCGCGTGGTCGGTCGATTCAAATTATATGCAGAGGATGCAGATGAATTCCTTTTCTGTGATAACGAGACTAACTTTCAGCGCTTACATCACTCGGATAATCTGTCGCATTTTACGAAAGATGGGATCAACGAATACGTGGTTAATAAGAATAAGCATGCGGTAAATCCGAACCATATCGGGACAAAAGCTTCCGTAAAATTCACGGATAAAATTCCAGCAGGAGGCAAGAAAGTATATCGTTTGCGTTTGAGTAATGTGACGCAGCGAGATCCATTTGCGGATTTTGACCAAATATTTGAAGACCGAATCATCGATGCGGATCAATTCTATGCCGAGTTGCAGAAAGGAATTGAGGACGATAATTTATTGACTTTACAGCGTCAGGCGTATGCGGGGATGCTATGGACTAAACAGTGGTATTACTATAATGTGTTCGAATGGATTAAGGGAGATCCATCGATGCCTAAGCCGAATGAGAGCCGTAAACATGGACGAAATAGCACCTGGAGGCATATGTCTGCGGCGAATATTTTGTCGATGCCGGACAAATGGGAGTACCCGTGGTTTGCGGCTTGGGATTTAGCGTTCCACACCTTGCCTTTGGCTAGATTAGATCCTGATTTTGCCAAAAGACAACTAGCCGTTATCCTCCGCGAATATTACATGCACCCGAACGGCCAAATTCCAGCCTACGAATGGTCCTTCTCCGACGTAAATCCACCTGTACACGCCTGGGCAACTTGGAAAGTATACGAGATTGATAAGGAAATGAACGGCGGAAAAGGGGACGTGGTATTCTTAGAACGCATTTTCCACAAATTATTATTGAACTTCACTTGGTGGGTGAACCTGAAAGATGAAGGAGGAAATAATATTTTTGGCGGCGGATTCTTAGGAATGGATAACATCGGTGTGTTTGATCGTTCCGCTAAATTACCTACCGGCGGGCACTTGGAGCAAGCCGATGGAACAGGTTGGATGGCGATGTATAGCTTAAATATGCTGCGCATAGCCTGTGAAATCGCGATTGAAAATCCAGTCTACCAAGATATGGCCTCGAAATTCTTCGAGCACTTCCTACACATCGCCGGTGCGATGCAATCGATCGGTGGTGATCTGAATCTTTGGGATGAAGATGATCAATTCTATTATGACATGTTGCATAAGGAAGATGGGTCAGCTGAATTATTGAAGGTGCGTTCCATGGTAGGTTTGATTCCATTATTTGCCGTAGAAACGTTGACCGCTGAGATGCTAGAGAAATTACCAGCTTTCAAACGCCGTGTAGAATGGGTGTTAGCTAACCGACCGGACCTAGCGAATTTGATTTCGCGCTGGTATGAACCGGGAAAAGGAGAGAGCCGATTGCTTTCTATTTTGCGGGGTCACCGGATGAAGATGATTATGAAGCGGATGTTTGATGAAAGTGAATTCTTGTCTGATTTCGGCATTAGAACCTTATCGAAATACCACAAAGAACACCCGTATCAATTTACTTATGAGGGCGGAACGCTGCAGGTAGATTATACACCAGCAGAGTCTACAGGGGATATGTTTGGAGGAAATTCGAACTGGCGTGGGCCTATTTGGTTCCCAATGAACTATTTGATTTTAGACTCCTTATCGAAGTTCTCTGACTATTATGGATCGGATTACGAGGTAGAATTCCCCACAAATTCTGGGGAAATGATGAACATCAAAGACGCCGCTCGCGGAGTATCTGAACGTTTACTCGCTATGTTCGTCCCTGGTAAAGACGGTAAAACGCCGATGTACGGTGAATACAAGAAATTCCAAGATCCTCATTTTAAAGACTCACACCTCTTCTTCGAATACTTCGACGGAGACACAGGAAAAGGATTAGGCGCGAACCACCAAACCGGTTGGACGGGCTTAATTTCCGAAATAATCAGACAATTACATGGCAAAAACTAGTCCAGAAGAAAATTTTGCGGCCTTAGGGCTCACACTTCCACCAGCTCCTAAACCTTTAGGCGTTTATAAGCCGGGTTTACAAGTAGATCACTTCTACTATGTTTCAGGGCATGGTACGGTGCAGACGGATGGCTCTTTGATCATCGGTCGCATCGGAAAAGAGCTAGATATCGAAGAAGGAAAATTAGCGGCGCGCCAGGTGGGTTTAGCGATTTTGGCGACCTTAAAAGAGCAGTTAGGCTCTTTGAATCGAATCAAACGTGTTATCAAAGTCCTAGGCATGGTGAATGCGACAGAGGATTTTCAGCGCCATCCCTACGTCATCAACGGTTGTAGTGAATTATTCGCCCAGGTATGGGGAGAAGAAAATGGCATAGGCGTTCGTTCCGCGGTGGGAATGGGGACTTTGCCAGATAATATTCCGGTAGAAATCGAAGCCGTTTTCGAACTGAACGACTAAGCCGAAACTTCTAGCATCGCTTTCAGAGCTTTGTAGGCAGGAACGCGCGTTGCTTCTGGTAAATTGATTTCCGGCAACTCGTAATACAAGGCGTTGTACAATTTCTCCAAGGTATTCATCTTCATATACGGACACTCGCTGCAAGCGCAGGTATTTTGTTCGTTTGCAGGTGCCGGAATCAAGTGTTTGTGAGGCACAGACTGCTTCATCTTATGTAAGATGCCCGCCTCTGTCGCAACAATGAAAGTAGAATTAGGAGACGTTTCCACGAATTTCAATAAGGCCGTCGTCGAACCTACATAATCTGCTTCTTTCAAAATCACTTCCTTGCATTCTGGGTGTGCAATCAATAA
>CAJCBY010000356.1 GCA_903960725.1 uncultured Cytophagaceae bacterium
AAAATTAGCCTTGTCCCTAGTGGCAGCTTTAACTTTATCCTTTTCTGCTAGCGCTCAGAAGACAATCGTGGATATTGCAGTAGGATCAGCAGATCATACAACCTTAGTAGCAGCTGTGAAAGCGGCAGATTTAGTTACCACACTTCAAAGTGCGGGTCCTTTCACGGTATTTGCTCCTGTAAACGCAGCGTTTGCAAAATTACCTGCAGGAACGGTTGATTATTTATTGAAAGCTGAGAACAAGGCTACGCTTGCTAAAGTATTAACCTACCACGTGGTGGCAGGTAAGTTTGTAGCAGCAGATGTTGTGAAAGCAATCAATGCGGCTAAAGGAACTTTGTCATTAAAAACGGTAAGCGGAGGAACTTTACAAGCTTCACTTAAGGATGGTAAAGTAATTTTGAAAGACGAAAAAGGCGGCACATCTACGGTAGTAGTGGCTGATTTAGTAGCTGGTAATGGCGTGGTACACGTGATTGATTCAGTGGTATTGCCTAACTAATTATTTAGGGTGATAATTTTTGAAAGTGGCCAAAAGTATATTGGCCACTTTTCTTTTTATTACTAGTAAACCGTCTATAATTTCTCGAGATTACACGCATTACATTTTAAAAATCAAGAATCATGTTTAAAAATTTTAAAGCATCTGAGATGCTAATCGTTGCGATCGTTATCGTAGTAATCGGTGTGAGTGAATACAATTACCTAGTTGTAGGTGATAAGGAGAAGGCAATTTTTATCGGTCTTTGGCCACCTACTATTCTTGGTTTATTAAACTTCATCAACTCTAAACTAAAAAAATAATGGATTTAGATATCATTCTATTGAGCAGTATAATAGCCACGCTATTTATTGTCTTTATGATTGCCGTTTACCGTGAGTTTAATGTGATGGAAGACGAGACCTATACTTTCCAAAAAGAGTCAGGACCTCGAGCGGGTCTAGTGAATTTTATTGGAAATTTAGCAGTTAATAAGGCGCTAACTCCGGAGGAGAAAAAAGTTATTTACCAAGCGATGCATCGGAATATTGCAGATATGGAGTCGGATGGGGTTTACTTTGATGACTCATTGAAAGTAATTGTTGCAGAGCAAATGGATGAGCTAGGAGTTGAATTAGTGACTAAGCCAGTTAGAAAGAAAAAGTCAGTTAATTAGTCACAGCAAAACGGTGAATGATATGCTACAAAAGGCCAGTTTTTTATTTGATAACTTAGTTAGCCCTGTCAATGTAAGACGTACGGAAATTTTCATTTTACGCTTTGCAATCTTTGCTTTCTTTATTCATTTGCTGTTTATTTTTTTAGGAAATAACGTTGCCTATTTTAAGCATTTTCAACACAGTTACTTAAAGGCCATCTATACGCCTTTCAGTTTTATTTTGTTTTATGAGGTTTTACAGTTGGTCATTATTTTGCCAAAATCCATCTCAGAATTTATTGGCAAACAGTTTGAGGTGATTACGTTGATTACGCTTAGAAGCTTTTTTCATGACATTGCTGATATTGACTTTTTGAAATCCTTATCGCTTTCAGATGCACATTTGATCAATTTATTTTACGATTTAGTTGCTTCATTAGGCATGTTATTGTGTACCATAGTTTATTATAAAATATATTCTAAATCTAAGAGATCTGAAACTATAGAGGATATAGGTCGATTTATTTCCATTAAAAAAATAGTGTCACTTTTGATGATTGTGATTTTATTCTGTTTAAGCTTCTCTAGCTTTGGTTTGTGGATTTTTGACTCCATTACTGCCTTTCAAACAAATCAAAATTACCCTAATCCTAATACTGTTTTTTACAGTGAGTTCTTTACGGTGATGATTTTTGTCGACGTATTTTTATTGTTGGTTTCATTCCTATACCATTTCTCCTTTTTCTCTATTTTTAGAAATGCCAGTTTTATCATCACTACGATTTTATTGAGGATGTCTTTGACCTCTGAAAGGCCCGTAAATTATTTGTTGATTTTTGTCGGTTTTGCTTTTTCCATTGTTTCCTTTTATTTCATTAGTAGAAGTAGAACAATCACTACTTAAGAAAAAGCATTTGAATATTTTATGATCAGAATCGCATTCGATCCCATTTATGCGCATGAATTACCGGAAAATCACCGGTTTCCCATGTTGAAATATGAGTTAATTCCTGCCCAATTAATTCATGAAGGCACTTGCAGTCCAGAACAATTTTTCTCGCCTAAAGAGTGCGTTGAGGAAGTAATTCTGTGGACACATGAAAAGGAGTATCTAACAAAGTTAATAGAAAAATCCCTCAGTCCTTCCGAGCAGCGTCGAATCGGTTTTCCACAATCAAATCAGCTTGTCCGCCGGGAATTAATCATTACCCAAGGCACCATTGATGCCTGTCATTTTGCGCTTGAATCTGGAGTTTCGTTAAATGTAGCGGGTGGCACACACCATGCTTTTGCAGACAGAGGAGAGGGGTTTTGTTTGTTAAATGATATGGCTGTTGCTGCTAATTATTTGTTGAAGCGCGGTTTAGCCCATAAAATTCTTATAGTTGATTTAGATATCCATCAAGGGAATGGCACTGCCGCTCTGATGCAAAATGAATCGCGAGTATTTACTTTTAGCATGCACGGAGCTACGAATTACCCATTTCATAAAGAGAAATCGGACTTAGATATTGGGTTAAACGATGGTACAGATGGAGAGACTTATTTGTCGATTTTGGCCGAAACATTACCGCGATTAATCGAACAGGAAAAACCTGATTTTGTTTTTTATTTAGCGGGAGTGGACATCTTAGAAACAGATAAGTTAGGTCGATTGTCTGTGAGTTTGGCTGATTGCAAGCAACGCGATCGATTCGTCTTTAGCTTATGTAAACAGCATAAAATACCAGTAGTTGTTGCACTGGGTGGCGGGTACTCCCCAGACATAAAAGATATTGTGGAAGCCCACTGCAACACGTTTCGATTAGCGATGGATCTGTTTAGTTAGCCTTGTAAACGCGTAGAAAATTACCCCCTAACACTTTGCTGATGTCCTTATTTGAATAGCCTCGCGCGTTTAGAGCCTGGGTAAAATGCGGATAATCGAGTACTGTTTTCAGCTGCTTAGGTGCCGAATTAATACCATCGAAATCAGAGCCTAATCCCACATGATCCACCCCAATGAGTTTTACGATGTGGTCAAAATGCTTCATCAATTGCTCTAGGTCTGGTTTGATGGCTTCACTTTCTTGCGGGTATTTATCGGAAACAACGGTGAAAGCATATTCCGTTTGCATGCCTGACTTGATTAATGAGTCGATTTCAGCAGCATGATTTTTACGAAAGGCCGCATCTTTTTTGGAAAAATCAATATCAACAAATCCAGAAAAGAAGTTCAAATGGATGACCCCACAATTCTTTCCGATGGCGATTATTTGATCGTCTTTCAGATTTCTAGAAACGGGGCAAATACTATAAGCGTTGCTGTGAGAGGCAATAATAGGTTTCTTCGTCGTATTGATGACATCCCAAAACGTTGCCTCACCCACGTGCGAAACATCCACAATCATGCCCAATTGGTTCATTTTTTGCACGACCGTTTTGCCAAAATCCGTCAGTCCCTTCTTCCCCTTAAAATCTGGATTTTTCTCATCCGCATGGGAGCTCGCCCAGCCAGGAGAATTATTCCAAGTCAGGGTCATGTAGCGAACCCCGCGGTTATAGAATGTCTCTAGTTTCTGCAGATCACTATCGATCATGTGCCCTCCTTCAACGCCGAATTGTGCTACTAATTTTTGCTCTTTCAAGGCGCGCTTGATGTCTTTCCAAGTTTTGGCAATCACCATTTTATCCGGATTTCTCGCTGCCACCGCATACAAACTATCCATCTCGCGCATAGCCCATGCGTAAGGATTCGCCTTCTGCCCATCACACCAAACCGAAAACAGCTGGTAATCCACCCCGCCCTTCTTAAATCGCGCTAAATCAGAGTGATTTACCCCACTTAAATCCTGATCTAATGACACATTCTTCTCAATGCAGGCTGTCAAACAATCATTATGGGTATCGACCAGAATGGATTTGAAATGGATGTCTTGCGCGAAAGTGGCAAAGGATAGGAGGAGAAAAAGGTATTTCATAGGTTAAATCAATTGCGTTTCAAATTATCAGTTTTATCTGGTTAAACAAAGAAGGCGTTATAAATCAGGCATTACTAATTTGTTTCATATATATTTGCCATTAGTAGATGAGTGGATTGTTTATGATAACACGAGTGTTCTTCCCGTGGTTATTTGTCGTAATGATCGAGTAAATGGACTTCAAATTAAAAATCTTGCGTTATGGAAAATACTAAAACAATTACGGTAAAGGCCTCCATGTCAACTTTAGATAAGATTGAAGAGGGCATGAAACTCGTAAAAGCGGATCTCATCGCCTTCAAAAAAGCGAAGAATTCGGAATTAGTGGTGATGCAGGGCGATAAAATCGTTCACATAAAACCGGAAGACATCCCTAATTAATTTCATTCAGATGACCACCTGGAAAACAACTCCTCAATCCCTTGAGAAAACCTTCGAATTCAACAGCTTCGAAGAAGCGATGCAATTCATGCAGAACGCCACTCCATTTATTAGTGAAGCAGATCACCACCCTACTTGGTCCAATACATACAATCGCGTTCACGTGAAGTTGACTACTCACGATGCTGGGAATCAGGTGACAGATAAGGATCGTGAAATAGCTAAAATTTTAGATAAGGTATACTTGACAATATAGAGCCCTATTGTTAAAATTTCTTGATGATTGTTTTAGGTCCAATACAAGATTCGCCAGCTAGATTTGTAACTTTAATTTCACTTAGCTGGCGGCCAAAAGCAGATTCATCAGAGCGCATTTTTACAGAAAGAGAGATCTGCTGATTTTTAAACGACCATATTCCTGTTTTGGGATTGGGTGATAATTCATAGAATGCTAATTTGCTGCAATTTAACGACGCTTTAGGCACATAATAAATATGTATTTTCGAACTTCCTACAATAGAGTAATCGGACTCTGAGGAATCCCAATTAAGTCCTACTTTCCAGCAGCCTTCCGTCTTATTTGTGTTAGCGCAAGCGTCAAATAATTCGTAGAACTTGGGTAAATTACCCAGATTTTTATACTCTTCAATAGCGTTCACATCCTGCGAAAAAGCAGAGATAGGAATGGAACAAATGAATAATAGACTTAAGAGCTTTTTCATGTTGAATAATATTTAGAGAATGAATTTTGGTTTAATTATATATA
>CAJCBY010000357.1 GCA_903960725.1 uncultured Cytophagaceae bacterium
ACTGATTAAGAACAAGGAGCCTAAAAACACCTTGCGCCTTCCCCATTGATCACCCAAGGGTGCTAAAACGAAACAGCCCGCCGTCATCCCCGCTAATCCAGCCGAAAAAACGTAACCTAATTCTGCGTTATTCAATCCCCACTCTTTCATGATGTGCTCACCTGCAAAGGAAACGAGCAAAACATCGATTCCGTCGTTGAAATTGAGCAAAAAGCAAAGGGAGACTACGCCTATTTGGAGCCAAGACATCGAGTTTTTCATACGATTTGAACGACTATTTTTCCCGGATGTCCGTCAGTAGCCGCTTGTAATCCAGCCTGTACTTCCGCTAAAGGAATGTATTTTGAAATGATTTTATGCGGTTGAATTTTTCCGTCTTCGATGAGCTGAATCACGGACTTGAAATCTTCTGGATGATCGTAAATTAAAGATCCTTGGATCGAAATGCCACGGCGAACTAAATCTAATGGGGTAAAACTAGCTGGTTTTTCGGATAAGCCTAAGAGAATCACATTGGCACCGCGCGGAGCATCAGCAATAAGCTGTGTAGTAGCAGCCGCTGAACCCGTACATTCGAAAATCACACGAATGTCTTCGGATTTCCAATCACCTTTTAGGGCCCCAAATTCATACGCTTTTTCCTGCAAAACGGGATTTAAATCAGTCGCGAAGACGTGTAAACCTTGCTCCACCGCGAGATGTGTAATTAACATTCCAATGGCTCCCAGTCCTAATACATAGATGGCATCGCCTTTTTTCAGCGCTGCCTTTTTCAAAGCATGATAAGCCACTGCTGTAGGTTCGATGGTCACGGCATCCTGCGCGGCAATAGAATCCGGGAGTTTATGGGCGAAATCTGCCGGAATCAGCACGTATTCCGCGAAACAACCGGGGGCGTTTAGACCGATGGTGCGTTTATTCGGACAAACCGTGGCTTGGCCGCGCGCGCAATAGCTACAATTTCCGCAAGGCGCATTCGGATCTACGACGACTCTTTCTCCTAGTTCGCGGTTTACTCCCTCGCCTAGCGCGTCGATGTAGCCCCAGCCCTCATGACCGATGATCGTGGGTTCAGGCAAAGGGCGATGTCCGCCAAAATAATGCACATCCGATCCGCAAATACCCACTTCCTGCAAGCGAATACGAAGCTGGCCTGGACCGGGGTTTGGGATAGGATAATCGCCTAGTTCGATATGCAAAGGTTTTACGAGAACGGCCGCTTTCATTAGAGAATTTGATTGAATTCGATGATCTCGCCGTTCGGACCTTTGACATTAAAGAAGCGTGTTCCGTTTTTCCAAAAAGCCAAAAACGTAGGTTCCTTCTCTATAATGTCAAATCCAGCGTGCTTTAATGTTTCGAAGGCGTAATCCACGTCTTCCACGTCGATTGCAAAATGGTCGATGTGACCGACTTTACGTTGTTTGATTTCGGCTAATTGCTTTTCGGGCATTTGGTATAACTCCACGATTACTTCGTGATTTTTCATCATCACACAAGTCCCATAACCACCGTCAAATTCAAAGGGGGATTCCATCACATTCTCGAAACCAAGGCGTTCGTAAAAGGGAATGGAGATTTCCATGTTATGCACGGGGATTCCGATGTGTTGGATTTTATGGATAAAGTCGATTTTCATAGCTTTTTGGATTTGATGCAATTTAAAACTTTTTGAAAACTTAACACTGCTAAGTATATTTACGCTGTAATTACAAAACTATGAGCATAGTCGCTAGAAAAGAGAAACAGAAACAGGAAATCCGGTCTCTAATCCTCGAGGAATCGATGAAGTTATTCGTAGAGGAGGGCTTCAGTAAAGTGTCCGTTAGGAAGATTGCTGAACGCATACAATATAGCC
>CAJCBY010000358.1 GCA_903960725.1 uncultured Cytophagaceae bacterium
AGGAGTTTCATTCGTTCCATGAAATCGTTCCCTTTGAACATCGAGGTGTTGCAAGATTTCACTTACAATGCTTCGAAACCATCGGTAACCGCTTACTCGGAAACTATTAGTTTGCAGATGAATCAGTCGATGATTTTGTTGCCTGAGAAGCCCATGAAGCCGCGTTTATTTGATGAGAGAGTGGGGTATTTTACGCAAAGACAATACGATTATTCCAGCGAGGAATTAAAATCAGATCAAAAAACATACATCCAGCGCTGGCGCCTAGAGCCTAAAGATATGGCAGCCTATAAGCGTGGAGAATTAGTGGAGCCGATCAAGCCAATCGTCTATTATTTAGACCCGGCTACTCCGATGAAGCTTCGCAAGCACATGAAAAAAGGGGTGGAGAATTGGCAAAAAGCGTTTGAAGCAGCCGGCTTTAAGAATGCGATTATTTGCAAAGATCCACCAACCGCAGCCGAGGATCCAGATTTTTCACCAGAAGATATTCGGTATTCTGTGATTCGCTATGTGGCGAGTACGACGCGAAATGCGACAGGTCCAAGTGTAAGCGATCCGCGTTCTGGAGAGATTATTGAGAGTGATATTATTTGGTACCATAACCACCTGCGTTCGTACCGTAATCGTTTTTTACTAGAAACAGGCGCTTCTAATCCGAACGCTCGTACGTTAGACACACGTGAGGAAGATATTGGCGAGATGATGGAAATGGTGATTTCACACGAGGTGGGTCATGCATTGGGTTTCCCTCATAACATGGGAGCAAGTAGTTCCTATGAAGTAGAAAATTACCGCAAAGCTGACTTCACAAATAAGGAGGGAATTTCTGCGAGTATCATGGATTATGCGCGCTTTAATTACATCGCGCAGCCTGGCGATCAAGGCGTTCGTTACATCCGCAAAATGGGCCCTTATGATGATTATGCAGTGAATTGGGGTTATCGCGTAATTCCTGACGCTGTGCGCCCAGAAGACGAAGTGCCTACCTTGAATAAATGGGTGGAGGCCAAAGCAGGGGATCCTCGTTTCCGTTTTGGAAGTCAGGGAACTACTTTTGATCCAAGTTCACAGACGGAGGATATAGGCAATGACCCTATTCGTGCAAGTACGTATGCCGTGAAAAATTTGAAATACGTGGCGCAAAATTTGGCCGATTGGACTAGCAAAAAGACGAATGATTACGAGGATTTAATTGAATTGAATGATGAGCTTTTAGGCTCTTGGTCACGCTATGTAGGTCATGTGACTACGATGGTAGGCGGGGTTTATGAGCAATATGCCAAACCGAATCAAAATATTTCTTCCTATAATCCAGTGCCTAAAGCAAGTCAGCAAGCCGCTGTGAATTGGATAATTGCTAATGTGTTTACAAACGTGGACTGGTTGATAAACAGAGAAGTAGTGACGCATAATATGGCGGGTTATATCGATCGAATGAGAAGCTTGCAAGTGAGCCCATTGAACCGGATGCTTAGCTTGGAGACTTTCGCGCGTTTAGATAATAGTGCATTAACGACACCTAATACGTACAAGACAATTGATCTTTTTCAAGACATACGTGGAGGCGTTTGGAGTGAATTAGCAACGGGCAAGAATATCGATCGGTATCGTCGAAATTTACAGAAAGCCTACATCGAACGCATGAAGAACTTGATGACGGATCAAGCTCCGGCACCTGCTGCTTTTGGCGCGCGTGAATCGTATCCAGTGGCTCAGTCAGATGTTCGTTCGATTGTACGTGGAGAGTTGAAGGCGTTACAGGCTAGCTTGACTTTGGCAAAAGCGAAGGTCACGGACAAAGAAGTACGTTACCACTTAGATGATTGCTTAGAGCGCGTTTCATTGATTTTAAATCCAGCGAAGGCTTCGAAGTAAGCCTTTTGTTAATCGACGAAATGGGGGTATTTGGTAGACATGCGCAGGGAACTATTTGAAAAACTTGTGGCAATTTTGTGGACCAAATAATTGTATAAAAGCATGAAAAATTATCTATTTATTTTACTCGCATTTGGCTTATTTGCCTCTTGTAAAAAAGATGAAGTTGAACCGACAGACGACAATGAATTAATTACTCGTGTCGACTTAACGTTCATTGATCCAGCGAACAAATCGGTTACTTTTTCTTTCCAAGATAAAGATGGGGATCCGAAAACAGCCCCTGAAAAGTTTGACAAAATTGTCTTAACGAAAGGGGTTACCTACAAGATGAAAGTGGCAGTTTATGATGATACGAAGACCCCCGTTTCTGATATCACAGAGGAAATCGAGGAAGAAGCGGATGTTCATTTGTTTGTTTTTAAATCGACACCAGCTGGTTTATTGACTACGACCATTACGGATAAGGATAAGAATAATTTGCCTGTTGGCCTTGCTTCTACGGTAGCGGCTTCAGCTTCGGCAGGAACAGGAAAATTCAACGTAATCTTAAAGCACCAGCCTTTAGTTAATGGGGCTAAAGTAAAGACAGGTCAAGAACTAGGAGGAAGTACAGATATAGACTTGCTTTTTGATGTGGAAGTAAAATAAGTTAGGTTGCCTCCACATAGGCTTTAAAGTTATCCAAAATCTGTTGCCAGCCAGCTTGCTGCATTTCTTTTGGATTTTCATTTTCAGGTTCAAATTGCTCCGTTACTTTCGTGCCCATTTCGGTGGATGCGAAAGTAACTTTCATTTTACGGCCATCGCCAATAAGAATATCGAGTGATTTTTGCTCCTCGATTTGTAGGAAAGTTCCCCAAAAATCAAAACTCATCGACCCGTCTCTAGCCGCCATTTCATAATGAAATTCACCTCCCACTTGTAGGTCCGTTTTCGCCGTCGGGCAATGCCAATCTGGCGATGCGAAGTTCCAATGTTGAACGTGTTCTGGTGTTGTCCACTTTTCCCAAACAGAGTTTAAGGGAGCATTAATTATAGTTTCTACCGTTATGAAAGTCATCTTGCGTAAGGTTTACTGTTGATACAAAAGTAATTCTTTTTGACGGCACGATTTAGAGTAAATCTGAATTTATGAACTTAACTTTACCTTTCAATTCCTATCCTTAAGGAAGGTAGCATGAAGAAAATAGCGATTTTATGTTTGCTCAGTCTGTCCGCTTTAGGACAGTCGGACACCTTACGGTATACGTTTGGGGCCTATTTAGAAACCTATTATGGGCATTCATTCACTAGTCCACGGGCGCGCGAAAAGTCGGCCTTATTTTACAATCACAATTCCCTTAACCGACCGGCCATTAACCTGGGACTCGTGGAGTTTTCTGCCTCAAAATCGAACTGGACTCTTCGGGGAGATTTCATGCTAGGAACCTATTCGCAGAAAAACCTAGCCTCAGAACCGGGTTTGTTGAAGCATATCTATCAGCTCAATGCGCAGGTGCAACTGGCGCCTAAACACCAGTTGATTATTGGGATTATGCCATCCCATATCGGCCTAGAATCTGCGAAAAACTGGGAAAATCCGAGTTTTTCGCGTAGTTATATCGCGGAGAATTCTCCCTATTATGAAACAGGATTGGCTTGGAGTTATAGTCCCACGCAGCGGATGAATGTGAAGGTTTTAGCCTTAACGGGTTGGCAAACGATGCATCGATTTCGTCCGGCATTAGGGACACAGATTACCATTGAAAATGCCCAAGGTCTTCGTTTTAATTCCAGCGGTTTCATCGGGGATGAAGGAAAAGGTTTACGGGTATTTTATGATAACTATGTATTGATTCCCATTTCAAATCGATTCAATGCCTCCATTAGTTCGGATTTTGGGGTTGAGTCAGGGAAGTTTTGGCACGGGGCGGCAGCCTTTCTTACTTTTAAAGCGAAGCCGTCGCTGAAGTTCACGGGGCGATTGGAATATTATAATGACCCGCATGCCATCATCTTAGCGGAATCTTTGAAGGATGTTTCCCAGTCTTTGACCGTGGATTACCAATTGAAATCATGGACTATGTTGCGCACCGAGTTCAAACATTCGGCGAAATGGGGAAATGAAATCGTTGCGGGGCTTTTGTTCAGCCTCTCTACCAATTGAGCTAGGGCATCTTATGGGATAATTAGGGGCTTTGACTATATTTGCACAAACAAAATACAAGCACTATGATTATTGAACCTAGAATGAGAGGGTTTATCTGTTTGACATCACACCCGAAAGGTTGCGAAAAAAACGTATTAAATCAAATTGACTATGTGAAGTCAAAGGGAGCCATTGATGGCCCTAAAAAAGTGCTTGTCATCGGAGCCTCGACGGGTTTTGGTTTAGCCTCTCGCATCACGAGTGCATTCGGATCGGATGCCGCGACGATTGGCGTTTTCTTTGAAAAAGCACCTGCAGAAGGCAAAACAGCCTCTCCAGGATATTATAATAGCCTAGCATTCGAAGCAGCGGCAGGCAAAGCGGGTCTTTATGCAAAAAGCATTAATGGCG
>CAJCBY010000359.1 GCA_903960725.1 uncultured Cytophagaceae bacterium
AGAATACGTGCAGAAATACTGCATTAACAACCTTCGCAAATACGACCTGCCAAACGGCTGGCGGTTGCTTTATACAATCAAAGGAAATGAAATAGAAATCACTGATGTAATTACAAACCTTAGTGATGCGGAGTTGGAATTCGATCTTGGATGGTGGTTTGGGACGTAAATTACGAGCTGAAGCCTCATCTATTTCTAGGCGTTGGAGGGAATTATGTGCCAGGAGATAAATCGGCGACGGATTCGGAATTAAATACGTTTAATACCTTGTTTGCTAGACCTCCTTTTGGACAAACAGTGGCCTTAAATATTACTAATACGTTCAATTTTAGTCCTTACCTTCGTTATCAAAATGGAACACGGTGGATAGTGACAGCACGGACATCATTAGTAAATCGAATTAGTGCAGAAGACGGAATTTATACGCCTAACATGTCTACTTTACGTCCTGTCGCTAATGGGGCACCCTCTACATTAAAGGATTTATGCTCTATTTATGCGCTTGATTTTAACTATAATGTATCCCCGCACCTGTTCAATCAATTTGAAATAGGTTTTTGTAGAGCAGGGGATTACTTGAAAGAATCTGGTTCAGGTAAAAATGTAGTGTATTTTGCCTTACGCAACGCGTACCGATTCTGATGCTTTGTCTCTAATTAACCAAAGCATTCCAAAGCAAATAGCCCCGTTCAGGATCAATTTTGCGAACCCAAATCCTCCGAAAAGGCTCTGAGCTTGTGATTCTAGCACGAAGGTGATGATGGGCGATAACACACAAATGAAGGGAACCCATTTGTCCCGAATCGCATATTTCGTAAACAACCCGAACGAGAATAAGCCCAATAAAGGTCCATACGTATAACCCGCTAAATTGAATACTGCAGCAATTAATTCAGAGGTATTGAAGATATGAAATAGGCCAATTACGACAAAAAACAAGGCTGAGAATCCAATGTGCACGTAATGCTTCAGCTTCTTTTGTTTTTCTTCCTTGAATTTTTCAATACTCAAGAAATCGATGCAGAAGGAGGTCGTTAACGCCGTTAAAGCTGAATCAGAACTCGCATAAGATGCGGCAATAATACCTAATAAGAAAGTCACTGCGGCTAGGGTTCCGAATTCTCCACCCAAGGCTAGCATCGGATATAATTCATCCGTTTTCGTAGGCACCTCAATCCCTTTAGAGGCTGTGTAAATGTATAATAAGGCACCTAAAGACAGGAATAAGATGTTAATAAATAGCAGTACCCAGTAGAACCAGAACATGTTTTTCTGTGCTTCTCCGATCGATTTACAAGTAAGATTCTTCTGCATCAAATCTTGATCTAATCCAGTCATTACGATGGCAATAAATACCCCAGCTAGGAAGTCTTTTCCGAAGAAATGAGGGTTCTTCCAATCCCACTCAAATAGGTGCGAATACTTGCTTGCACTTACTTGTTGAATCATGTCAGGGATGCTCATGTCCATTTTTTGGCCCACTAAAACAATAGTGATGAATAGCGCAACGAGTAAAAACAAAGTTTGTAAGGTATCCGTCCAAATGATTGTTTTAACCCCTCCACGGTGCGTATACAGCCATATCAAAAAGATAGAAACGAAAACAGTTACGATAAAAGGTACGCCGATAGGGGCGAAGATGGCGATTTGCAACACATTCACCGCTAAATACAAGCGCGCGGCAGAACCGATGGTTCTAGAGAGTAAAAAGAACGCTGAACCGGTTTTATACGACCAAAATCCGAAGCGTTTTTCTAAATAACCGTAGATGGAAATCAAATTCAATCGGTAATACAAGGGCATTAAAACTAAGGCGATGGTCAAATAGCCTAGGGAGTGACCTAAAATAACCTGGTAATAGGTGAAATAAGTTTTGCCCACCGCACCAGGTACCGAAATGAAAGTTAAACCGGAAATCGATGTTCCTATCATCCCAAAAGCCACTAGCCACCAAGGGGACTCGCGATTTGCTGTAAAAAAAGCATGGGTATCAGCTCCTCTAGAGGTATAATAAGAGATCGCTAATAGTAGGCCAAAATAGAGGGCAAGAATTCCTCCAGCTAATTGTACAGACATAAGGTTTGGAACGGATTTTTTTTTAAATTTGGTTTCAAATTCATCAAAAATATGGAATTCTGTGTAGATAGTATTTATCGTCTACCTTTTTCTTTTCAAAATCAGGAAAAATGGCAAGAAGATACGTCGACCCTAGTGGAGGACGAGGTGATC
>CAJCBY010000360.1 GCA_903960725.1 uncultured Cytophagaceae bacterium
GAAAATGATCCTAACTGTCCACGATGAACTAGTGTTCGACGCACACAAAGACGAAGTCGACTACCTAAAAGTCCAAATCAATAAGATTATGTGCGAAGCCATGGATCTAGGCGTCGCGATGGAAACGGGAATTGGCGTGGGGGAGAATTGGCTGGAAGCGCATTAAAAAATGGTGAATGGTAAATGATGAATGGTGAATGTTTTTTCATTTACCACTTACCATCCACCACTTACCATTAATTTAATCTATAAACCTCTCCGTAATCCCGCCATACGAATCAATCCTGCGATCTCTAAAGAAAGGCCAGGTTCTGCGGTAATATTCGCTCGAATCGACGTTTACATCTACTAAAGCAATTTCTTCTTGATCGTGAGAGGCTTGGAAAATCACGCGACCAAATGCGTTAGAAACAAAGCTTCCTCCCCAAAATTGTTGGCCATTTTCTGTCCCAACACGGTTCACTGAAACGACTGGAACACCATTTGCGACAGAATGAGACCTTTGGATGGTTTGCCAAGCCTGGTATTGTTCACGGTTAATCTCACCATCTTTTTCTTCTAAATCCCAGCCAATAGCCGTAGGGTACACTAAGACTTCTGCCCCTTGCAAGGCCGTTAAACGAGCTGCCTCGGGATACCATTGATCCCAGCAGATGAGCACGCCTATTTTGGCAAACTTCGTATTAAATACTTGATAACCTAGATCGCCTGGCGTGAAATAATACTTCTCATAATAGCCTGGATCGTCTGGAATGTGCATTTTGCGGTATTTACCTAGGTATTTCCCGTCCGCATCGATAACCGCCGTGGTGTTATGGTATAGACCAGCTGCACGCTTTTCAAACAATGAAGCAACGATTACAACGTTTAATTCAGCTGCCAAAGTTCCTAATTCGTCCGTCGATGGACCCGGAATGGCCTCTGCTAACGCAAAGAGATCCTGTTTTTCTTCGTAACAGAAATAGACCGATTTGAACAATTCTTGCAAGCAAATCACTTGCGCGCCTTTAGCTGCGGCGTCGCGAATTGAGCTAATCGTTTTTTGCCAGTTTTCTGAAACATTGGAGCCGCAGGATAGCTGAATTAAGGCGAAGGAAACGTTTTTCATCAATATCTTGGTTTTTACGTTGTAAAACTGGGTAAAATTAAGAAAAAACACGTTGCAAGCCTCATTCTTTGATTCTTTTCGGTAAATTGCAATCTATTACGATTGAAAAAAAATGATTTAATGGAAAATAAAAAACAGGATACCGCCTCGGCATTGAAGGATATTATTTCACATGCGAAAGAATATGGTTTCGTATTTCCTTCTTCGGAGATTTATGATGGTTTGCAAGCGGTATACGATTACGGTCAAAACGGTGTCGAGTTAAAAAACAACTTAAAAACAGCTTGGTATAAGGCAATGACGATGTTGAACGACAACGTGGTGGGTCTTGATGCGGCTATTTTTATGCACCCATTGACTTGGAAAGCCTCTGGTCACGTGGATTCATTTAATGATCCGATGATTGATAACAAGGATTCCAAAAAACGTTACCGCGCTGATACCTTATTAGAGGAAAGAGCGGCGCAATTAGAAGATGAGGGAAAAGAGGCAGAGGCGAAGGCATTATTACAAAAAATGGCGAAATGCTTAGACGCAGGGGATTTAGAGGGAGTTCGCCAGATCATTATCGATGAAAATATTAAGTGCCCCGTTTCAAACACGGCTAATTGGACTGAGGTGCGTCAATTTAATTTGATGTTCTCTACCCAAGTAGGTGCGGTTTCAGAGGATGCGAGTTTGATTTATTTACGTCCAGAGACGGCTCAGGGGATTTTTGTTAATTTCTTAAATGTCCAAAAGACAGGTCGCATGAAGGTCCCTTTTGGTATTGCCCAAATAGGTAAAGCTTTCCGTAACGAGATCGTTGCGCGTAATTTCATCTTCCGCATGCGGGAATTCGAACAAATGGAGATGCAATTCTTCGTTCGCCCTGGCACAGAAATGGAATGGTATTCGAAATGGAAAGAGACCCGTATGAAGTTCCATTTAGCGTTAGGTTTACCAGCTACCTCATTAAAATTCCACGATCACGATAAATTAGCGCACTACGCGAATGCGGCAGTGGATATTGAGTACAAATTCCCGTTTGGCTTTAAAGAAATGGAAGGAATTCACTCGAGAACGGATTTCGACTTGAAAGCACACCAAGATTTATCGAGAAAAAAACAACAGTATTTTGACCCAGAAATAAACGAAAATTACATACCTTATGTGGTTGAAACGTCCGTAGGGGCTGATCGTTTATTCTTAGCCATTCTTTGTAACGCCTATACAGAAGAGACTGTGGGAGAAGGAGAGCAAGAAAAACAACGCGTATACTTGAATTTCCACCCTGCGTTAGCTCCGGTAAAAGTGGCTGTTCTTCCTTTAGTGAAGAAGGACGGTTTAGCAGAGAAAGCGCAAGAAATAGTGAATAGCATTAAATTTGCCTTTAATACAACATACGACGATGGTGGCGCCATAGGCAAGCGTTATACCCGTCAAGATTTAATTGGAACACCGTATTGTGTGGTAGTTGATTACCAAACAATGGAAGACAACACCGTGACCGTTC
>CAJCBY010000361.1 GCA_903960725.1 uncultured Cytophagaceae bacterium
GGATGCGAGAAAAGAACTTAGAGCGAGCCGCGTAATCCGTACGGCTAGGAACGGATTCGTCTAGCGAATTCAGCGATTTGAAATAGAGTGCAAGTGTAGAAGAGGGCGGAAGGGAAGCAAGTGCTTTCTTGCGGAAGGCAACTAAGGCAGCCGTTTTGGACTGGAAAAAGGCTGCTTTTTCTGCGAACTTGAACTTGCGACCGCGAGCAATTTCTACCTGGTACAGGGAGTCAATAACTGCAAAGGATTTTTCGAGTCTTTGGTAGTTTAAAAAGACTTCGTTTTTCGGGTCTGAGGAGTGTGCCGAGGCTAAATAGGCCGGGCCGGAAAAGGTCAAAGCGAATTTATCGTTGTTCTCGATATTGAAGTAGATGCGCTCTTTAGATGGGGCAAATTGTAGGTAATAAATACCGCCTTTGATGGGAGTTTTCGATGTTAAAAGCGTGCCGCGCACCGTATCTTTGGCCAAATAATTCTTCTCATCAAACAGCGTTCCGCGGAAATAAACGGGGTCTTTTGTGCGGGAAACAGTGATTTTAAACTGCGCCTGGGTAAAAAGAGGGATGAAAAGTAAAAGGGCAAAGATTCGGTTCATGGGGGCAAATATAGGAAAATTTAGTTTTTAGGCAGAATCAAATTTATAATGTTAATTAAATTTGACAAAATTGAGTATATTTGTAAATTATATTTAATGTTATGGCGAATTCAGGATTTCCACTTATGCCTAAATACCAACGAATTTTGAGTGGTATGGGCGAGAATATTAAGCTAGCGCGTTTGCGCAGAAAATTGAGCGCAGAGCAAGTGGCTATGCGGGCTGGAATTAGTCGTCCTACGCTTGTTTCGATTGAAAAAGGGGTGGATTCTGTCAGTATGGGGGCGTATTTCATGGTGTTGCATGTGCTGAATTTATCCTCCGATTTTTTGCTACTTGCAAAGGATGATGTGCTGGGAAGGAGATTACAGGATTTGGGCCTAACGGTAAAAAAAAGAGCGCCCAAAAAGTAATTCCCTAATTATTACTATTTTACAACCGAAAACAAAACACCACCTTGCTAACTATTGTCGAACTATTCTATGATTTCGTGATCTCCACGCTGGTGGGATTGTTCGGCCTGCACCTGATTACAAAGAAAGGAATTCTTGCATCGAAGTTTTTAGGGTTGTATTTTTTGATCTTTTGCCTTCGCATTATAGCTGCTTATTTTGCAACAGGTGGGCGCTTAGTTCAATATCCTTATTTTATACATGTTTTTTCTCCTTTTCATTTTTTAGGTCCTGCCATTTCCTTTTTGTTTGTCTATTTCATGCTATTTCCTCAGCGGAAAATGGTCTTATGGTGTTGGCTATTATTTATTCCTTTTTTGTTGCATACGGTGGAATTAATTCCATTTTTTACAGGTCCGCTAGAAGATAAGGTCAAAGAAGTTGGGCTTATCATGAAATACCATTCGCTTATTAAATATCCGAGCGATGTCAGTTATTTTTCTCAGGCCACTTTGGCAACATTAAAAGTAATCTACACGCTTGTAGGGGCAGCAGGTAGTTTTGTTTTGGTTCTCTGGTATATCCGGAAAAACAGCTATAAAAAAAGTTTTATCTTGAATTGGTTGCTGGCCTATACAAGCCTAAGCCTGCTTTGTGTTGTATTCATTATTGCGTATGTGCTAGGAATTATTGGTTTTAATAATTTGCAATTCTCTTATTCAGATCTCTTAATGCATCTAGCGGCGTTCTTGAATGTAGGTGTTGTCCTATATCGCCCTACCTTGTTAGACTCCGCGACTTTTCAAAGCCTGGTAAGCCGATTACAGGCGGAAGATCGAAAGCCGGAGCCTGAAGAGGACGCTGAGAAACTAAAAAAATATGAAGTTTATGCACAGCGTTTAGAGGAATACTTTATGAAGCAGAAGCCTTTTTTGCAAGGTGAGGCCAGCTTAGAAGTGACCGCAAAAAGGATAGAAGTTTCAGCCCGTGAATTGTCACGAACTACCCAGTATATCTACGAATTAAACTATCCAGATTTTGTCAATTCTTGGCGGATCAACTATATCTTAGAGCAACGAAAGGAAAACGAGTTATGGCGTTCGATGTCACAAGATTTGATGGCAGAGCAAGCGGGTTTCGGGTCTAGGCAAGGGCTTCACAATGCCATAAATAAGCTTCATAACACGACTCCGGCTGCTTTTTTCGCCCAGAAAGACGCAGAATAAATTTTGTCCACATTTTGTAACAAACACAATATGTTACAAACAAGCTTGTCCAATTTTTGTTATTTAGGTTATCATTCAACTGTTCTAAATGTCAAATATCGGATCTTTATACCTTTTCTCTCTGGTGAGCTCCCTGTGTGTGCTTTTTGGACTAAATTTTTTGTTCAGAAAGGGCAATTTGATCGTTGCTAAAGTTTTAGCCGTTCAGTTTTTAATCCTAGGTTATTTGGTAGTTGCAGCCTATTTTTTGCTGCCAGAGAACATTGTGGAAACACCTTATTTCTTTCGAACTCTTGCGCCTTTATTTTACACTTTGCCACCCTTGAACTTTATGTTCTTGTGGTATTTGCTTCATCCAAAGGAAAGGTTCAAAAAATCACATATTCTATTTTTCATCCCATTCGTTTTACAGACCATAGAGAATTTGCCTTTTTATTTAAGTTCAAAGGCAATTAAAATTCAAGAGATTAAGTGGATGCTTGTGCAAGGGGATTTCTTCGCTTATAGTCCTCGCTTCATGTGGTTTGATCCAATATGCCATGTATATGCGAAATTAGTTATGTACCTGATTTTCTATGTGGCAATGGTGCATTTCTATTTACGTTTTAGACGTGATAAACAGAATGAAATTTTATTCCAAAAAGGGATTTTTCATTTTTGGATCATCGGGATTCTCGTCTTTCGTCTTTGTACCTTGTTTTATATTTGGTATACGTTCGTCTATACAGATAATGGAAAATCATCCTTCATCACAACTGATTACCTTTTAATCTCAGAGTTTGTTTTCCATCTATTTTACTTAGCGATTAATCCCAAATTATTGGATGTCAAAATTCTTGCGGAGAGCCTACGCGGTCCCGAAAAAGAGGACGTTCCTTTAAGCCCTGAGGAAGAAGCGCGATTATGCGATTTAGCGGAGAAAGTGAAATCGTATTTTAAAACCACTGAAGTATTCTTGAATTCTCAGTTAACGGCAGAATTGTTAGGTTCATTGACGGGCCACCCGCACCGCTTAATAGGTCAGGCGATCAAACATGTGCACGGAATCTCATTCCGGGATTATTTGAACAATTACCGGATTTCTTACATAGAGCAGAAGCTGAGCGACCCCAACTATTTGGCTAAATCATCCATCGAAACAATCGCGGAAGCGTCCGGTTTCGGTTCTCGCCAAAGCTTCTATACCGCCTTTAAGAAAGCCAAAGGCTGCACCCCAAAGGAGTATTTTAACTCCAGAATAGGTTAGAATATTCGTCCAAATTCTGTCCGAGTCCTTTTTTTTGACAAATCACCCCACCTCTATATGGTTTATTTGTTTGCCTTATTGTAATAATTCCGCAATAAGTAGACTACTTATGAAATTGCGTGTTCTGTTTCGCTTCATTCTATTTAGTTGTTTTCAACTAGTGTCTGTGTTTGCATTTTCGCAAACGCCTTGCGTGGCTCCTTATAGTCCTACACCAGCTTCCAGTTGGGGTATGGTAAAAAAATTCCAATCCAATGCATTAATCTGGAATGGAGGAACACCTACAGCTGCAGATTTAAATGGTGATGGGATTTCAGAAATTTTAGCGCCTGCAAGCGACTACTCTGGGTATTATGTATACAAGGGTGATGGAACCAATAAAACTACATCAACAAAGGATTTTGTAATAACGACTTCAAGTGTAAGATCGGTTCAGCCTGCTATTGCCAATATTATTGGAAATGCATCTTCCGCTCCTGAAGTTGTGATGGTTAACACGTCTGGCTTTGTGTATATTTTTGCTAGTACAAGCGGTACTGAAACTAATTATTTATTTAAATCAACAACTGCTTCGCAATATACTAATACAGCAACACCTTATATTGTAGATATTGATGAGGATGGAACAGCAGAGATTGTATTGGGAAGTGATGTTTTTGGTATTGTGGGCAATGCTTTGGTTAAGCGTGTTGCTGGACCTGCTTTAGGTTATGTTGGTCAAACATCTGGGAGCACAGGAACACCTGTCGATGTCATTGTTGCGGATATCATTTCTTCTAACCCGGGCAAAGAGTTGATTTATGGCTCAAGAGTTTATGGTGTTAATGTATCTACAGGTGCTACCACTATTTTAAAAGATCTTAGTACAATCGTTGGCACAAGTTTAATTGCTGCTAATGATAATGGACCAACTGCTATTGCGGATATGAATGGGGATGGAAAATTAGACATTGTATATAATGGGTCTACATATGTAGTAATGTGGGATCCTAATGGAACTACAGCAGCAAATACGCTTTTATTTAGAAGGATACCTCCAAGTTTCATTTATGGAGTTAGAGGTTTGCCCTTAATTGCCAATGTATTTGATGATAAAACAACTGGAAGTAAGTCTACTGATTTACCAGAAGCAGTAATCATTAATTCATCTGGCGGATCGTCAGGAATAGTTACTGCTTACAATTTAAATTACAATACAACTGCAGGAACTGCGACGCAGCATATTTGGTCTTTGGCAACTAATGATATGTCTGGTTGCACTGGTATTACCGCTTTTGACTTTGATGGTAATGGGTTACGCGAAATTGTATACCGTGATCAGTCAACCCTACGGATTATTAATGGTAATCGAACTACGCCAGTTAACTATGCAACTGAATCGGTTTCTTCCGCTACTTGGGGAGAATATCCGATTGTTGCGGATTTAAACAATGATGGTCAGGCAGAAATTGCCGTTACAGGAAATAACATGCTTCAGGTTTTTGGAAGTGATCCAACAACTTTTCCTTGGAAAGGAGCACCAACCTATTGGAATCAACGTAACTACCGTATTGTAAATATCAATAGCAACTTAACAATCCCAGCAACAGAAATTAATGCAGCAAGTTCCCTTGCCTACAATAATAACGCAGCGCAGTTTCAATTTGCAGATGCGGTAGGAAATGGCGTGCCTAGTGGTTTCACATATGCCCCTGATGCACAAATTACCATAAATACAGTAACAACCAATTGCCCAACCATTACAGTTGCTGCTACCATTAGTAATACAGGATCTTACTTATTACCAGCTGGTACTTATGTGGCTTTATATGATGCTAACCCTACATTAGGGGCTGCTAATTTAATTGGTACATATCAAACAACTGCTACTATAGCAGTTGGTGCATCAATGACTGTAACCATGACGGCTACTTTAATTGCGCCATCTACAAATGTATTTGTTGTGGTGAATGACAGAGGCAATACAGCAAGGCCGTTTAATTTAAGTTCATGGACGCCTAACACGGGTATTAATGAATGTAGTTACGCGAATAACATTGATTCAAAATCATTTACGTGTTTAGATAGTGACGGTGATAGCGTTGTTGATTATATAGACATTGATGATGATAATGATGGTATATTAGACAATTCCGAGCAATCAGGCTCTTGCTCAGCGGTAACACTAACCCCTTTTTCTGCCACTTCTAGTCCGGTATATGGCGGTTCTACAGCCACTCGAACCATTGATGGCACAGGATTTACGGGTACTGGGCTAAGTGCTTTAGCAGGCGCACCAGCGGTATTAGAAAATGCTTGGTTACTAAAAGAACCCGAAACTTCAGGTTTTATTGAATACCTAATGCCAGCAGGTTCTAACGTAGGGGGTGTTGCCCTTTGGGCACCAGATGCATTTAATTATGGTGGTGGCGATGGACCGCCAAAAGACTTTACCGTAGAGGTAACTTATGAAGGCGGTCGGACATTTACCTCGCAGGTGTTTACGACTGCGCAGCCCAATAGTAGCGGTGCACTACCTGGAGCGCAACCTTTTTATTTCCCTAAAGCCCTATTTAATGTAACCAAACTTCGTTTGAATATTCTAAGCGGCTGGTATGACATTAATAATAATAGTGTTGGTCAAGTATCTACCGAAGGGATTACAGTTAACGCCGCTTACAATATGTTCTTGGGAGAATTCCGCGCCATTTGTGGAGTTGCTGACCTTGACTCGGATAATGATGGTATTCCAAACAGATTGGATTTAGATTCTGATGGAGATGGTTGTACAGATGCCATAGAAGCCGGTGTTAGCGGAACCTTGAATTCAGGTTCGGTAAAGAATGGAGTAAA
>CAJCBY010000362.1 GCA_903960725.1 uncultured Cytophagaceae bacterium
CGAATACGGATCTTTGGGGCACGGATTTGACAACGGTTCCAGGGTTTGTGGAGGGGGTTAGTAAGTATATTTAAAATGGTAAATGGTGGAATAAATGGTGAATGGTAAGTGGTAAATGGTGAATGGGGTGCCAGATATTTTTGGAGAATAAAAACAAAACCTAAATCATTTACCATTCACCACTTACCATTGTTTCGGCAATCTCAAACAAAAATCTCACAACCCCCTTGTATCCTAAAAAATTATCAGTACCTTTGCAGGCTATTTTAGGGTACAAGCCTTCGGGCCTATCCAAAAAGAAATGATTTCTGAAACACAATTCCTTTATCGTAGGGGAAGCGCAAAGGGGAATCATTTTTTCATCTACGAGGCATTTCAGCTTTAAATTGTGCCCTAAGGGCCCATATTCATTTAATTTAAAACGTATAAAGCCTTGAGTAACATCACTGCCACCGGAAGACACAGCTTTGCAAAAACGCAGTCTGTGATCGATTATCCAGATTTTCTGGATATCCAAATCAAATCCTTTCAGGATTTTTTCCAGCTAGAAACAGCTGCTGAGAATCGTACTGACGAAGGTTTATTTAAAGTGTTTGCTGAGAATTTTCCAATCGCGGATTCGCGGGAAAATTTCGTTTTGTCGTTCGTTGACTACTCTGTAGATCCGCCGAAATATTCGGTAGATGAGTGTATCGACCGCGGTTTAACGTATTCAGTACCTTTAAAAGCGAAATTACGCTTGATCTGTAATGATACAGACAACGAGGATTTCCAAACCATCGAACAGGAAGTATTCTTAGGAAACATCCCTTACATGACAGAGCGTGGATCATTCGTGATCAATGGTGCTGAGCGTGTAATCGTTTCTCAGTTGCACCGTTCGCCAGGTGTATTCTTCGCGCAATCGAAGCATACGAATGGAACTAAATTGTATTCGGCTCGTATCATTCCATTCAAGGGTTCTTGGATTGAATTTGCAACGGACGTTAACAATGTGATGTATGCGTACATCGACCGTAAAAAGAAATTCCCAGTGACTGTATTGCTTCGTGCGATTGGTTATGGTAATGACAAGGACATCCTTGATTTATTTGGCCTAGCTGAAGAAATGAAGGTGGACAAGAAAAACTTGAAAACTACGGTAGGACGTCGCTTAGCTGCGAGGGTTTTGAAAACGTGGCAGGAAGACTTCGTAGATGAAGATACAGGTGAGGTAGTTTCTATCGACCGTAACGAAATCTTGATCGAGCGTGATACCGTTATTACGGAGAATGAGATCGAGACGATTTTGGAATCAGGATCAAGCACGATCATCTTACATAAAGATGATGCGAACGTAACTGATTACAATATCATCTACAATACATTACAAAAAGATACTTCGAACTCGGAGAAAGAGGCGGTAGAAGTTATCTACAAGCAATTACGTAACACGGATGCTCCAGATGAGCAAACGGCACGTGATATCATCCAAAACTTGTTCTTCTCAGACAAGCGTTATGATTTAGGCGAAGTAGGTCGTTACCGTATCAATAAAAAATTAGGCCACGATATCCCAATGGATATTAAGGTTTTGACAAAAGAAGATATCATCTCTATCGTGAAGTATTTGATCGGTTTGATCAACTCTCGCGCGGTGGTCGATGATATTGATCACTTGTCTAACCGTCGTGTGCGTACGGTGGGTGAGCAATTATATGCTCAGTTCGGCGTAGGTCTTGCACGTATGGCTCGTACCATCAAAGAGCGTATGAACGTTCGTGATAACGAGGACTTTAAGCCAGTAGACTTGATTAATGCACGTACGTTATCGTCTGTGATTAACTCGTTCTTTGGAACAAATCAGCTATCTCAATTTATGGATCAAACGAATCCATTAGCTGAGATCACGCACAAGCGCCGTATGTCTGCCCTAGGGCCAGGCGGTCTTTCTCGTGAAAGAGCTGGTTTCGAAGTTCGTGACGTTCACTACACGCACTACGGTCGTCTTTGTACGATTGAAACGCCAGAGGGACCAAACATCGGTTTGATTTCTTCTCTTTGCGTTCACGCGAAAGTAAATGGAATGGGCTTCATCGAAACTCCTTACCGTCTAATCGAATCAGGAAAAGTGGATACGTCTACCACTGTTTCGTATTTAACGGCTGAAGAAGAAGATGGCAAGAACATCGTTCAAGCGAATGCACAGATTGACAAAACGGGTAAATTCTTATCTGAGCGTGTGAAGGCACGTTTTGAAGGTGACTTCCCACTAGTAAATCCAGCGGATGCACAATATATGGACGTAGCGCCTAACCAAATTGTTTCGGTTGCGGCTTCTATGATTCCTTTCTTAGAGCATGATGATGCGAACCGTGCCTTGATGGGATCGAACATGCAGCGCCAAGCGGTGCCATTGTTACG
>CAJCBY010000363.1 GCA_903960725.1 uncultured Cytophagaceae bacterium
ATGCTACCATTGTCCCCGGTTCTAGCTGGATCATGGACAAAATCCATTTTAACCGAGCCCTTTTGAAAGCGGATTTCATCATCACCGGAGAGGGCAAGATCGATTCCTCCACTTGGGGCGGAAAAGTAGTGTCTGAAGTCGTAAAACGTTGTGATAAGGTCTTTAAACAGACCATTCTTGTCTCTGGGGCCTTTGAAAGTTCGGCTAATTTTCCGCTCTTTTTAGATGAAAATGAAGTATTTACGGTAGCGTCCCGTTCTGCGGACCCTGCTGATTCACTAGCCCGCGCCTCGGAGATTCTTGAACAGATTGGCGAGGAGATTGCGTTAAAGTATTTGAATTAGTCTTTTCGCAGCTTCCACGAGCACCTCATCCTCTTTCGCAAAACAGAAACGCAAGATTTTATCACCCGGATCGGTTTCATAAAAAACGGAAACGGGGATGGAGGCTACTTTAATTTCTCGGGTTAGGCGATCTGCTAAATCCACATCCTTTTCGTTTGATATGGCTGAATAGTCGAGGCATTGGAAGAAACTTCCGGCGCTGGGTAGGACCTTCAATGCACTTCCCGCGAATTGGGAGGCGAATAAGTCACGCTTTTTTTGGTAAAAACTGGATAATTCCTGGTAATGTGCTGGCTCCTTTAAGTAGTCTGCTAGGGCATATTGCATAGGTGTCGCACTCGAAAAAGTGACCCACTGGTGAAGTTTTCTGAACTCTGCAGTGAGAAATTCTGGCGCAATGCAGTAACCCATTTTCCAACCCGTAATGTGGTAGGTTTTACCAAAAGACCCACACACAAAACTGCGTTTGCGTAATTCCGGATGCAATAAAACACTCGCGTGCTGCGCACCATCAAAAACGATGTGCTCATAAACTTCGTCAGATACAATCAAAATATTGGTTCCTTTGACCACCTCGGCAAAGGCATCTAAATCCTCAAGAGACCAAACTGCCCCGGTCGGATTATGCGGACTATTGACCATAATCGCACGAGTCCGTGGCGTGATTTTTGAAGCTAATTCCTCCCAATCAATCGCGAAGTTTCGAGATGCCTTCAGCGGAATATGAACAGGAATTCCACCCGCTAAGCGAACAATAGGATCATAGGCATCATAACTAGGGTCGAACAGAATCACTTCATCTCCCGGCGATACACAGCAATGAATGGACGCAAAAATAGCCTCCGTGGCTCCAGAAACTATAGTGACTTCGGAATCTGTATCGACTGGGATGTTATAGAATGAAGATGTTTTGGCCGCAAGCGATTGGCGTAACGCGGGAACGCCTGCCATGGGCGCGTATTGGTTATGGCCTTTGGAATAATGTTGTAGTAATTCCTGTAATGCAGGAGCGCAATCGAAGCCAGGAAAACCTTGGGAAAGATTTAGAGCTCCATGCTCGAGAGCGAGGGCAGACATTTTGGTGAAAATCGTCGTCTGAACATGTGGCTGCTTCGAAGGAAATGAAATCATACTCTAATTTAATAAGGCATTTCCATCGTACCAAACCTGCTGCACCTCTAGCGCTGAATTCAGCTCTACAAAGCAAGCCCGTTTACCTACCTCAATACTGCCTAAATCAGGTAGATTAGCTACTTCTGCTGGATATACGGTCGCCATGCGAATCGCCTCTTCCAGTGGAATCGAAGCTTGACTAACGCAATTTTGAATTGCCTCGACCATGGTTAATGACGAGCCCGAAAGCACTCCCGCCTCGTTCGTGAATCGACCATTTTGGGATAAAAAGGAGTAAGGGCCGGAGGTATCATTCGTTACTGCGTCTGTAATTAAAAATAGGCGTCCTTTTTTTAAGCGATAGGCAAGTTCAAGCGATTTATAATCGCAGTGCAAACCGTCCGCTATAATGCTCGTCCACGCCTCAGATTGAAAGCTAGCACCCACTAATCCTAGGGCGCGTGATTGCCACTGAGACATGGCATTAAATAAGTGAGTAATGCGAGTAACACCTGTATGGATGGCCTCCATCGCCTGCTCAAAAGTCGCTTCACTATGCCCTAAAGAGCACATGATGTGACTATTTACGAGCAGAGAAAGCTCTTCCGGACTGAACATTTCAGGCGCAATAGTGAGGTAGGTAGGAATGCCTTTTGTGCGCTCGATGAGCTCTTCGAGATAGTCTACCGACGGCTTTTGGACAAATTCCTCTTTGTGAGCACCTCGTCTTACCGGATTAAAGAAGGGTCCTTCTAAATGCAATCCCACTAGACCTTCACCCGTATAGTTTCGATAGGCATCGATGGCCTTCCACATGTTCTCTTTCGGGTTGCAGTTCAG
>CAJCBY010000364.1 GCA_903960725.1 uncultured Cytophagaceae bacterium
CTGATCGTATTCACCCATTTCGTTCGGCAAGCCCGCATTCGGGTGAGCAGAAACTAAGAAAGGGGATTTATCGTTCAATGTCTTCACGTAAGGGCGCATTAAATCCGCCCCTAAAGCGCAGTTCAAGCCCACAGAAAGCAAAGGCATATGAGAAACAGAAGTCAAGAAGGCTTCCGTTGTTTGGCCTGATAAAGTACGTCCTGACGCATCAGTGATCGTACCTGAAACCATCACCGGCAAATAAGGCTTAGACGGATTTTGCTTGAAATATTGATCAATGGCAAACAAGGCTGCCTTTGCATTTAGGGTGTCAAAAATAGTCTCCACCAAGAGCAAGTCCGCTCCTCCGTCTACTAAACCTTGAATTTGTTCGGTATACGCAATCACTAATTCATCAAAAGTAACCGCTCTAAATCCAGGGTCATTAACGTCTGGAGAAAGAGAAAGCGTCCGGTTTGTAGGTCCGATTGAACCCGCAACATACCGCGGTTTTGAGGGATCTTTTGCTGTATATTCATCCGCCACTTCGCGTGCAATCTTCGCTGACTCGAAGTTTAATTCATACACTAATTCCTCCATATGGTAGTCCGCCATGGCAATGGAGGTTCCAGAGAAGGTATTAGTCTCTGCAATATCAGCGCCCGCTGCAAAATATTTCCCGTGAATTTCTTTGATCACATCAGGACGAGTGATCGACAATAAATCATTATTACCTTTTACCTCGTGCGGAAAATTCTTGAACCGTTCGCCTCGGTAATCGGCATCCGTTAAATTGTATTGTTGGATTAAAGAACCCATTGCGCCATCAAGAATTAAAATCTTTTCGCGCAATACGTCTTTTATGTGTGGTCTTTGCATAGATATAATCGCATCTTTGACAGTTGTTTATGCCAAAAATCTAGCAAATATACTGCTTTAAAGCCTAAATGAGGCCCATTTTTTGAATTTTTTCTAGATCCGCCGGAGAATCAATGCCTACCGTTTCAAATTGGGTTTCAATAGCCTTAATTCGAATACCATTCTGCACCCAGCGCAACTGCTCTAAGGATTCAGCTAACTCCAGAGAGGTCGGCTTTAAGGCACTTAATCCCGGTAAAATATCCGCCCGATAAGCGTACAATCCGATATGTTTATAAAAGGTGTGTTTTTTCAACCAATCCGAGGGCTCAACACCCCGTAAAAAAGGAATGGTTTGACGCGAAAAATAAAGCGCATGACCTTCCGAATCACAAATCACTTTAGGCGTATTGACATTAAATAGGGTTTCTTGATCTGTAATCTTTTTAATGAGGGTCAAAATAGGAGCTCCAGATGAAAATCCTGCTGCTACCTCTTTGAGTTGCTCAGGCTCAATGAAAGGCTCATCCCCTTGTATGTTAATCACATAATCGACCGCTTCACCCAGCCGACTTAATACTTCAGCACAACGATCCGTACCCGTTAAATGTGTTTCAGATGTCAACATAACCTCCGCTCCAAAGGCAGTAGCGGCATCAAAAATACGCTGATCATCCGTCGCTACAACAATCCGATCAAAGCCATCCACCGACTTTACACGTTCGTAAGTCCGCTGAATCATCGGTTTTCCACCCAGATCTACGAGGGGCTTACCAGGGAATCTAGTCGATGCGAAACGAGCCGGAATAATCGCGACTACCTTTTTACCGTGAATCATAATAAATACGTATTTTCAGTAGATTTTTGCCAAATTTGCACATAATTTCTAAACATTCGACCCATTGTCTTCATTTTTCGAACATTCCTTTTCTGAACCTATCTGGAGTATCCGCTATTGGGGTAGTCCAGAAAGGCCTAAGTTATGGGTAGAAACGAGGGGTTTGAATGAAGCATTTTGGCATTCTATCGAATTATACAACAAAGAAGTTAAGTTCTTAGGAAAAGCTCCCTCCGATTATTCCCAATTGAACTTTCAGCAAGGTTCAGAAAACGAGGCGATTTTCATCAAATTACAGCAATCCAAAAACCCAGGAATTGAGTCTATCCAAACCTATTCGTTAGAACCACTACAATTACTTAAAGAAGAAAATCCTCGCCCCATTGTTACTGGCAATCTATTTGATTTTCAAACTCCACAACATTACGAGGAAAG
>CAJCBY010000365.1 GCA_903960725.1 uncultured Cytophagaceae bacterium
ACTCAAAATTCTCCCACACCTCTAAAATCGACTTCTTCCCCGTAATCTCTAAAATCTTCTCGATCAACACGAGCGTCCACGTAGGCACACCCAAAATACTCGTCACATTCTCCTTCGATGTCTCGATCGCCATCTTCTCGATCTTCTGATCCCAATCCCCCATCAGCGCCACATCGAGCGAAGGGGTCCTTATAATTTGCGCCCAAATAGGCAGATTCTTCATCACCACCGCCGACACATCCCCCATCAACATACTCGAATTCACCGGACTTTCTGATAGACTACCCCCGATGGACAGGCCTTTACCCTCGAAAACCTTCGTGTCTGGTTTACTTGCAGCGAGCAACGTAATCATGTCTTTCCCGCCCATCATGTGACATTCCTCCAGCGCCTCTTTCGAAACGGGAATGAACTTGCTTCGGGCATTGGTAGTCCCGGAGGACTTTGAAAACCAATTAATCGGAGTATCCCATAAGATATTTTGTTCCCCCTGCATCATGCGATCGATGTATGGAAAAATCTCTTCGTAGGTAGAAATGGGAACTTGCCGTTTGAATTTCTCGTAGTTGCTGATGTCCTGATAACCGTGTTTGGAGCCCCACTCGGTCGATCGGCCATGTGATAAAAGCCCCTGCAACATCTGTTCTTGTAGTTCCAAAGGACGATCGTACATGGTCTCAATCCGCGGCATCCGCCGCTTCATAAACCACAACAAAGTCTCGTTAAACAGCGACATGTTTAGGGTTTAAGAAATTGAGGTGCTCGATTAGGGTAATCGGTAATGATACCATCCACCTTCCAATCACTAAATTTCTGCATCTCAGCCGTCGTATTAATCGTCCAAGGGATGACCTGCATCCCGCGAGCGTGACAAAAATCAATCTGCTCCTTACTCAAATACTTAAAAGACGGGCTGAAAATCTCCGGCACAAAACCCAGCGTAGCTAACATCTCCTGAGGTTTTTCCTTCTCCACTAGCGCAGAAATGCGCCCCTGATTAATCGATGTTTTCCAGTATTGCAAAACCGCAAAATCAAAACTCTGCAAAATCAGCGAAGAGGGCGAAATATGTGCAGATATCACCGCCCAGACGCGATCCGCAAATTCCTTTACCGTGGCCGGTTGGGACTTGCCATATTCAGCTGGTTCTGATTTGATCTCGATATTGTATTGTATGGGGAGGCCGCTTTTACGCGCGAAAGCTTCGCCTAAGGCTAAGACTTCTGAAAGTAAGGGCTTATAGGTGGCGACGCGCACTTGTTCTGGGAAAAGCTTGTTCCCACGGGAGCCTACATCGAAGGACTTAATTTCGCTGTACGTTTTTTGGTATAAATTAATGGACGCATCAGTAACAGGCGCGCCACCAGGGAAAGACGCGTACAATGGATTCATGTAGGGCTCGTGGGAAACGTAGACTTGTCCGTCTGCGGAGAGACAAACGTCCATTTCCAGAACGGTTACCCCCAGCTCTAAGGCATGTTGAAAAGCCGGAAGTGAATTCTCAGGGTATAACCCTCTACAACCTCGATGTCCTTGAATCACAGGTGTCTGGCCCATAGAAATTACATTAATACACACTAATAAGAACAAGAGTTTCCTCATGGTTTTTTGGCTGATGCTTTTGTCCTTCTTTCCTCTATAATTTTATTCACACGGGTATATAGTTTCACTAAAGCGGCAGGATCCTTCACGTAAGAACTGATACTTTCCGCGACTTGAGTGGAATCAACCCCATGCTTTTTCAGCGTTTTTTTCGATAATTCGTGGTAAAGGACTAGAGCCGTATCGGAATTGCCCGTTTGCATATTTTGGACAATCGCCTCGTCTATGTGGATATCTGCCAAAACCTGCGCCATCTTCTCTTGCTCTAATCGGCTGCCGGACGAATCACTCGTACACGCCGTAAATGCAAAGGCCAACAAAAGCAAAAATAATCCCTTTTTCATCTTGTAAATATACCCGTAAATTAGAAAGCTTTTAGCTCATTTCATTCAGATTGGGTAAAAATTAGGTAATTTAGTCTCGTGGATATGGACATCAAAGCCTTCCTGACCCATGTAGTAAAGCTGGAAATTCGCATTAGAAAAGCGATTAACACCCAAATGCATGGAAATTTCTCCTCCGTCTTTAAAGGATCGGGCTTAGAGTTTAGTGACCTTCGCCAATACCATTACGGGGACGACGTGCGGCACATTGACTGGAATACTTCATCGAAAGGACACGGTACATTTGTGAAGCTTTTTAAAGAAGAAAAAGAGCAAACCATTTTCTTCCTGATCGACGTCAGTGCCTCTGGCGCTGTAGGTAGACAAGGGAATAGCAAAATCAAAACTTTAAAAGAAGTAGCTGGAGTTCTCGCTTTTGCAGCGATTCAAGAGGCAAGTCACCTGGGCTTTGTCTGCTTCAGCGATAAAAACGAAAAATACATGCCCCCGTCCATGGGCAAAAAGCACGGATACAAGGTTATTTCAGAACTTTTTAGAGTGGAGCCGGAAAATACGGCGACGGACCTAAAAGCAGGCTTAACCTTTGCGCTACAAACATTGAAACGCAAAAGTTTGCTTTTTGTCTTATCAGATTTTATCGACGAAGGCTATGAAGATTTATTGCGGGCAGCAGCTTTAAAGCACGATTTAGTCGTCTTGCATGCCCTGGATAAACAAGAGATTCAATTACCCTCCATGGGAATCATCCCTATTTACGATCCAGAAAGAAAGCGGACAACTTGGGTAAATACCTCGTTAAAATCCTTCAAAAATTTACTCCAGCAACAAGTCAAAACCCGCGGTGTAGACTTGAAAGAGATGTGTAAGAAGTGGCATGCAGATTATGTCGAATTGCGTTCAGGGGAGGATTTTGTCCCGGCATTAGTCAAACTTTTTAATGCAAGACGCTAATGCAACAGACGCCATTCATCATCAAGGGAAAATTTCAGGAGGATTCTGCCGTGATCGGGCAGCCGATTCACTATTCCTTGTATGTGAAGCACCCGAAGGACCAAGAAGTATTTTTCCCTAAGGCAAACCAAAATTTTGGGTCGTTCGAAACGGTAAAACGCGAATTTTTTGCAACAAAGACCACAGCTTCTGGATCACTTGATTCCGCAGTGTATACGTTACGGTTATTTAATTTAGCCCCGGTCCAAAAGCTGCAAATTCCCATTTACATTCAACAGGAACCCGATTGTACCCTCATATATCCGGTAGTGGATAGCATTTATTTGAAGCGACTGCTGCCCCATCCGGAACAAATTGATTTAGATTCGTTGTACCAAAGCATCCCCATTCAACCCGTCAGCCCTAAAACAGACTTGAAAAATGTGGTTGCCGCAGGTATAAGTTTATTGATTTTGGCGGGATTGATTTACTGGATTTTTGGCAAAGCGATTACTAAGCTTTTTAAACGCTACTTATTATGGCGACGTCACAGAGAATTTAGACGTACATTCCAACGTTACGCGCGTCAAGTAGCCGGAACGCCTGTAGGTTTATCGAATTTAGAAAAAGCCTTTTCTACCTGGAAGAAATACGTAGAAGCATTAACTCAACTGCCATTCACCACCTTTACTTCGAAAGAAATGCTAGATAACTTAGCGGACGAAACGATGGAGAAGGTTTTGAATGAGATGGATTCGGCCATTTATGGGGGAAATTTCTCCACTAACACGGTAGAATCCGTGCAATATTTGGATGCTTTAGCCGGTAATTTATATGCTTTAGAACAAGAAAAGATTCAGAATAATGAAGTTTAATCCGCTTTATTCTTGGCAGCAAATACAAGATTTTTTCACTTTCGAGTGGGAGAACGGCTTGTTTTTGTACGGATTAATTTTACCCTTCCTTGTCTATTTCATTAAGTACTTGAGGCAGCGTGGAAACAAACCTCGCCTAGAATTATCGCTCTCCCTTCCGCTTCAACAGAACCGGATTTCGCTACTGCTGAGTTATTTACCCATGGTGATTCAGATGCTGTATATTACCTGTTTGATCATTGTGGCGGCGGGGCCCTACCGCGTCATTAAGCACCAAAAAAAGCAAGTCGAAGGCATCGACATCGCGCTTGCACTCGACATTTCTTCCTCGATGCAAACGCGCGATATCAACCCAAGTCGATTAGAGACCGCGAAAACGATGGGGAAAGAGTTCATCCGCCAGCGCAGTCATGACCCTATTTCGTTAGTCGCATTTGCGGGTGCGCCTTATTTAGCCAGCCCCATTACGACGGACACCGCCTTTTTATTACATCAATTAAAGCAGTTACAAACGAATCAAATTAGTGAGGAGGGGACCGCTTTAGGGGATGCTTTGGGAATGTGTATTAACCAAATCCGCGACACCGAAAACCCCAAGAAAATCACTATTCTGATTTCCGATGGTAACAATACGGCCGGAAATCTAGATCCAGTTACCTCTGCTGAGTTAGCGAAGAATTTCAATATCAAAGTATATACAATTGCCGTAGGTAGTCTTCAGCCTAGTGCTGACCCGGTAGACGAAAGTACCCTGCGCGAAATCGCGAGCCTGACGAAAGGTAAATTCTTCCGGGCTACGAATAGCCAGGCATTGCAACAGATTTTCCAAGAGATTGATAAAATGGAGGCCTCCGTGGTCAAAAACTTTACTTGGGAAGAACACATCTCCCTTTCTTACCTATTTGCGGAGATCGCACTCATCTTGTTCTTTGTAGGACTTTGGGTGCGATTAAGCTGGATAGGCAACTCATTAGAAGATTAATATGGTTTTATTTCCACACGCGAAGATAAATATTGGATTGTACATCACGAAGAAGCGCAAGGATGGGTTTCACGATTTGGAAACTTGTTTCTTTCCAGTACCTTGGACGGATGTGTTGGAGATTACGCCATCAGAAGGGAAATTTACCTTCACTTCATCTGGTTTAGACATCGCTGGCGCTATCGAAGATAACCTGTGCTACAAGGCTTATGAGCTACTTCGCGCGGATCATAAAGTGCCGCCCGTGCACATTCACCTGCACAAAATCATTCCCATGGGGGCTGGTTTAGGCGGCGGATCGTCTGACGCGGCGTTTACGTTACTGGGCTTACGGGACTTGTTCCAGCTGCCTCTAACGAACGAAGATTTACAACCTTATGCGGCTAAATTAGGAAGCGATTGTGCGTTTTTCTTGTCGAATCAGGCGGCTTTTGGAAAAGGGAAAGGGGATCAACTCAGCCCTATCGAAGCGAGCCTGAAAGGGAAATTCCTCGTGCTTTTATATCCAGCGGTAGGCATCTCTACCGCACAAGCCTATGCGGGTGTGACGCCCGTAAAAGCCCCGGTGGATCTGCGCAAAGCCATTTTGAAATCCGATTGGAAAGAGACGATTTCGAATGACTTTGAGAAGAGTATATTTCCGAATTATCCTGTCCTGGCTTCCTTGAAGGATGAAATGTACAGCTTGGGTGCTAGCTACGCGGCGATGAGCGGTTCGGGTTCTACGATTTTTGGGATATTCGATAAAAAAATCGACCCACCTGCGGGATGGGCCGATTATACTGTTTGGAGCGGCTGGGTAGAAAAAGACTAGTCCTTCGCGAAAATGGCCTCTAAAGCAGATGCTCCTTTTATCACTACTTTACCCGCCGGCAATGCTTTCAATAATTTGATACCTGCATATTCTGGCGTGGAGCTCAAAATCTCTACCGGCACTTGTGCCATCGCACCATTCGTCATTTCTACGTAGATAAATCCGCCTTTCCCCACGCGTGCTAAACCCGCTTGTGGAATGCTGGGGATCTTTTGGGATCCTACTTCGATGCGTGCACTCACGAATTGGCCTACCGTGAAACTCTTTTCATCTGCTTTGTTCACAAAATGTCCGTGAATGGACGTTGTGCGTTCGGTTAAATCGACTTGTGGGGCGATGAGGAAGATTTTAGCTCGTGCTTTTTGGCCTTCAGATTCGAATTCGATGGTTTGACCGATGTTTAATTTTGCCAAATCCTTCTCGAATACCTTCAATTCCACATGCTTATCTGCCATTCCTACGACCTTAATCAATACGTCAGAAGGCGTCACGTATTTTCCGATCGCCAAAAACTGGTCTTGGATATACCCATCAATCGGCGAACGCAAGGTTAAAACAGAGCTCAGGTTTCCCTTCGCCAGCGATTTCAAGTCGCAACCTAATACTTCTAATTTAAGTCCTAAAGCCTTTACCTGCGCATTGACATTGCCTAAATCCGCTTCCGATTGCTGTAATTTCTTCTTCGAACCTACTTCTTCATTTGTCAACACTTGTTGACGCGACTTCTCGGAACTCATAAAAGTCTGCGAAGACAGCGCCTGTAAATACTCTTGTTGCATTTGGATGAAATCAAGCGACGTTAAGGTCGCCAAAGCTTGGCCTTTCGACACCTTTTTGCCCGGAAGCAACTCGTAGGTCATTTTCACGTAACCCGCGATCGGGATAGAGATAGAGGCTAAAGACACCGGCGGCACATCAACCACACCGGTACATTTCACTTCCGTAGCCATTTCGCGGTCTTCCAACGCACCCAATTCGATACCCGCGTTGGTCTTTTGCTCCGACGTTAATTTTATTTCAGATACGGGGGTTTCCGTTTCGGACTCTTCTTTTTTCGAGCAAGCCGCTAAGCTAAATACAAGGCATAACGCTGCAAATTTGATTAATTTATTCATTTCCAATGATGGTTTGACGGGTGATAATCGCCTGGTTGTAGGCGTTGACTTCTTGAATATAACTCTCTCGAATTTGCCAAGCTTGCTGCGTATTTTGCAGCATTTCGACATATTCGATCTCCCCTTGCTGGTAGGATTTCAACGCGGTCTTCTCCAGCAATATAGCTTGAGGTAAGGCCGTGGAGGTATAATAGGCTAAACTCGCCCGGTATTTTGCGACCGCTGCCTCCGCATTCTTGTAATCTGTTTGTAAGGCCGATTCGGCTTGGATTTTTTGGCTGGTAAAAGCCTCCTCTTGCAATTTCGCCGAGGCGATTTTTGCTTTCTGTCCCTTCCCAAAAATCGGAATCGCCAAACCTGCTTGCACGAAATTTTGGCCACCTACTCTTTCGATACTCTGGTTGGTCATCCCAATTCGCACATCCGGTTTAAGTCGTTCTCTCTCGACAGCAGTTAACAATTTCCCATGTTCTACCTGTTCCGCTAAAAGTTCGATGGTCGGGTTTTTCGACAAATCCAGTCCCGCAGCACCAGATTCCATAGCCAACGATTCCTTTCCTTCGATCTCGAATTCACCTGGTTCGTTAATCCAGTAAGCTAGGTTCTGGTAGGCGGTTTTTTGATCCG
>CAJCBY010000366.1 GCA_903960725.1 uncultured Cytophagaceae bacterium
AAAGTAAGCAGGATGAGCAATAGCTCTCTCGAGTATTTGAGATAACATGGCCCGTCCCTTAAGCGTGTATTCAGCATTATTTTTTAAAACACCCATCCATAAGAAGGCTTCACAAAGCATCGAGTTAGACGATGGCATCACTGAATCCATAACTTCCACTTTTTCGGCGATCAAATAATCTGCCTTTTTTGATCGGTATTGATATAAATCTAGTTCTGGATGTGCAAAATCTACACTTAACGTTTGTAAAATTGAATCTGCCTTTACTTTAAATGCAGCGTCCGATGTTTCCAAATACATTTGTATATAAGCCAAAACTAAGGCCGATACATCATCCAAAAAAGCACCAATAGGTTCACGTGAATACTGCGCCTGATGTAACCAAAGTCCACCCATATTAAAATGATTTTCAATGGCTTGTATTAAATCTAAAGCACTTTTTAAATCTTCTTTACGACCAAAAACCTGATATACTTCTACAAGTGCAGCCACTAATTGTGCGTTCCAAACCAATACTTCTTTTGTATCTGTCCCAGGTCTTATTCGCGTTAATCTAGCGGCTCGCAAAACATCCATTTCTTTCTCGAAATGCGCATTTAAAACAGGGGAAGATTTAAATAAAATATTGCGTCCATCCTCCCAATTACCATTTTTCGAGATAGAATAGGTCTTTAAAAACTCTTCATTTTTTAACGCATCAAGTTCAGCAAAGGTCCAAGTATAAAATAGTCCTTCTTCTCCCTCTGAATCTGCATCTAGGGAGGAATAATACAATCCACGAGGCGAAAGTAACTCCCTTTTCAAAAAGGAAATCGTATCAAATATTACCTCTTGATACAACGGATTGCGTTCTCTTTTATAAGCTTTCGTGTAGGCTGACAACAATTGCGCATTATCATATAGCATCTTTTCAAAATGTGGACAAAACCATTCTGAATCCACCGAATACCTCGAAAATCCTCCGCCCACAGCATCGTAGATTCCCCCTTGTGCCATCTTCTCTAACCATGTTTTTTGAAGTATAGGCATGCCTAACTCAACAGAAAGAGAACTAGGAACTGAATACAAAAATTGAATTAAAGAGGGTAGAGGGAATTTAGGGGCTTTGTTGACACCCCCAAAAACGGGGTCTAAAGCTGATTTAATTTTAGTTAAAGCGGCAGGAACAACAGCAGCTGTTTCAGACAAGTCAGAATGCGCGAAGAAAGACGCATTTTCAGCTAAACTTTCGGCGAAACCATCAGCCGATTTAGCTAAGTCTTCCCGATTGTTCACGAATGCATTGTGAATAGAATATAACAGCTGAATCCAGTTCGGTTTTTTGAAATAGGTGCCTCCGTAGAAAGGTTTTTGGTCCGGTAATAAAAACACATTGAGTGGCCAGCCACCATTCAAACCCATCTGATGAAGAGCCTCCATATACACCATATCCACATCTGGGCGTTCCTCTCGATCCACTTTAATGTTGACAAAGTATTCATTCATTATCACAGCTACCTCTTCATTCTCAAAAGACTCATGCTCCATGACGTGGCACCAATGGCAAGCGGCATACCCAATACTGACTAAGATAGGTTTATCTTCATTCTTAGCACGTTCCAAAGCCTCTGGCCCCCATGGTTCCCAGTGAACCGGATTGTTTTTGTGTTGCAATAAATAGGGGGAAACTTCTGAGCCGAGCTTGTTCATCTGAAATAGTCAAAATTGATTCGTAAATTTGCACAAAATACTCTTATGATTGACCAAAAAGACTTCGTTCTTAGCCCAGATATTGCCCATTCGCCTGAAAAATTAGCTCAATTTTTAGCTGCTGAAATGGGTGAGGCCTATCTTGCGGCGTGCACTTATCGGATCGAAAAAAGGTCAATCGATGCTAGAAGCAGACAAATAAAAGTCAATCTTCGCATTGGTTTTTATGAAAAGGGCTTCGATTTCAGTCTTTCATCACAATTACCTACTTTACCTAAAGACGCAAAAAAAGTCATCATCATAGGATCTGGACCAGCCGGCTTATTTGCTGCAATCGATTTTGTCAAAAGAGGAATAAAGCCCATCGTTTTAGAGCGCGGAAAGGATGTTCGTGATCGCAGACGAGATTTAGCCGCTATTAACCGTTTTAATTTAGTAGATCCGGATTCCAATTACTGTTTTGGTGAAGGGGGTGCCGGTACCTATTCAGACGGTAAATTATATACGAGAAGTACGAAGAGAGGAGATATTAAAGGTGTTTTAGAAACTTTTGTAGCACACGGTGCGCATAGTGATATTTTATTTGAAGCACATCCCCACATAGGGACAAATAAATTGCCTGGCATTATCGCTTCGATGCGGGATGCAGTCATTGCAGCAGGAGGAGAAGTGCATTTTCATCATCGAGTGGTTGATTTTTTAATAGAAAATAAATCCATAAAAGGGGTGGTATGCGCTAATGAAGCAGAATTTCAAGCTGATCGACTTTTATTAGCTACAGGTCACTCAGCTC
>CAJCBY010000367.1 GCA_903960725.1 uncultured Cytophagaceae bacterium
CGACATTCTTGAACGCCACAGAGTCTTCCACCATGCTCGAAATCGCATGCAACGTAAAGAACCAACCACGCGTTTGATCCACCCCTTCCGAAATGAAATCCGCTGGATAACTATGCTTAAATATATCTTGATTTTCGAATGGATAGTGCCACTGCGCAAACGGCATCGCACCAGAATCGAACCAAACGTCGATCAAATCCAATTCCCTTGTTAATACATTTCCAGTCACTGAAAGCAAAAACACCTCATCTACAAACGGACGGTGCAAATCTGCCTCTCCAGCCGCTAAAGCCTTTAAAAAAGCTGTATTACCTTTCGATTGCACGTCCGTTAAAGCCCCAGAAGCCTGCGCCGTCTCAATCTCCGTTTTCAATTGCTCCAGAGAACCGATGCAGATTTCCTCTGAACCATCTTCCGTCCGCCAAATAGGCAACGGCGTTCCCCAATAGCGAGAACGGGACAAATTCCAGTCCACTAAATTCTCTAACCAGTTCCCGAAACGACCCGTTCCGGTCGACTCTGGTTTCCACTGAATCGTCTTGTTCAAGGCGATTAATTTATCCTTTACCGCCGTCGTCTTGATGAACCAAGAATCCAATGGATAATACAAGACCGGCTTATCCGTTCTCCAGCAATGTGGATACGGGTGATCAAATTTCTGTACGTTAAAGGCTTTATTTTCCGTCTTTAATTGGATCGCAATGCGCTCATCCACTGACAAATATTTGTCGCGACCTTGCTTCACGCGCTCTGCCTCTTTCTCCTCGTCCGTTAAGTAAGCTTCTTTTACAGGTTCCAAAGCGTAGTCCGTCACCTGCGCCACAAAACGACCCTGGCGATTCACTAATGGCACCTCTTTGCCGTTTTCGTCGGTAATTAATAACGCTGGAATGTTGTTTTGGGCTGCGACTCTAAAGTCATCTGCTCCAAAAGTCGGTGCCGTGTGCACCATACCCGTTCCATCTTCTGTTGTCACAAAGTCCCCTAAAATTACACGGAAAGCTGGCGCAGCTGGTTGTACATAGGGCATCAACTGCTCGTATTCTACGCCTTCTATATCTGAACCTTTGCAGGTCGCAACGATCTCATATGGGATGGCTTGTGGCTTTTTCTCTGCGGCTTCATACGCTGCAAAGTCGCCGTTTTCAGCGGCTGCTTGGAAGTAGTTTTTGACTAAGTCTTTGGCCAACACCACATACACAGGCACATAGGTGTACGGATTAAAGGTCTTCACTAACACGTAGGAAATATTCTTTCCAGCGGTCAAAGCTGTGTTCGAAGGCAAGGTCCAAGGCGTGGTCGTCCAAGCCAATAAATAGACCGGCGCATCGCCTGATGCCTTAAATAAAAACTCGGATTTCGCCGTCTTAATCGCCTTAAATTGCGCCGTCAAGGACGTATCCTTCACATCGCGGTAGCAACCCGGCTGATTCAATTCGTGGGACGAAAGACCCGTTCCCGCCGCTGGCGAATACGGTTGAATCGTATAGCCTTTGTATAATAAACCTTGATCGTATAAACGCTTCAATAAGTTCCAAACACTCTCAATATAGTTCGCCTGGTAGGTCACATACGGGTTTTCTAAATCCACCCAGTAGCCCATCTTCTCCGTCAAATCATTCCACTGATCGGTGAATTTCATCACCGTCTCTCGGCATTTTCTGTTGTATTCTTCGACCGAAATGCTCTTGCCAATATCTTCTTTCGTAATGCCTAATTCCTTCTCTACCTGCAATTCCACTGGTAAACCGTGTGTATCCCAGCCCCCTTTACGCTTCACCTGCTTCCCTTTTAGGGTTTGGTACCGGCAAAAAATATCCTTAATCGCCCGCGCCATCACGTGGTGAATACCTGGCGTTCCGTTTGCAGAAGGTGGTCCTTCAAAAAACGTAAAGGTAGGCTGTCCTTCTCTAGTGGAGATGGATTTTTCAAAGATGTTATTCGCGTTCCAGAAATCTAGAATTTCATCTGCCAAAGCGGCGTAATCTAAATTTTTGTATTCCTTAAAGCTCACAGACGTGTGGGGTTAAAATGAAAAAATTGGCAAAATTGAGGCAAAAATACAAAATTATATGGAACATCTCACGTGAAGATTTGTATTCCGAACGCAATTAACTAGGTTTGAATATGAAGAAGGCCGAGATTCGAAAAATATGCCTAGAAAAGCGCGCTCAATTGAGCGAAGCTGACC
>CAJCBY010000368.1 GCA_903960725.1 uncultured Cytophagaceae bacterium
ACTCTATTAGGAGGTCAATTAGGGGCCAAAAGTTCAACTATCATCAAGGGATTAACGTTAAGTTATGCTTTGTACGGCTTCCGTTTGAAGGAGTTCGATTACGATGCATTACGTGATTACAAATCTTTTGGGGAGTATTATCAGCCAGCATCTAGTGATTTCTACACCTTGGCTCCTGCTAAAATTCAAGTAGCTTTAATCGATGTTTTAGTCCTAAATGATGTATTGAAAGGAGATACGTTCGTTTTTGATGAGCCATTTGTAGCAGCTGATGATCGTCCTGCCCGAAATTATATGTTAATTGCTGGAGTGATCGTAGGAATTGTTGTAGTAGCCATTGGCTTATTTTTTGTCTTGCGAAGTGGTGGCACAGAGGAGGTTGTAGTGAAAGACGATACGGATCAAATTATTCCAATTGATAGTCTTAATAAGTTAAATGATAGTTTAACGAAGGCGGTGGTTGATTCAGTCAAAGCATCTTCTGATTCGTTGGTTTCATTAACCTGGCCTGATGGAAAACCTTTTCAGGTGCCTAAAGAATCCATTGTCGTAGCATTTCATGCCTATGTAACTGATTCTACTGTAGTTACACCTTTGGAATTAACATGTACTGAACTTGACTTTAGCGATAAGACCGAGTTACTGGCTTCTCCTAAAACCTATTTATTTAAGCAAATTACGTCTGGCTTGAATAAGTTCAAAGAAGTGGATGTGCAAGTTCAAGTTGCTTCCGATAAAGGGATAGCAGTCGCTAAAGAACATGCGTACGTTTTAAAAAATCGCCTGGTGGGAGAGGGGTTAAATCCGAAACGAATTACAGTCGCTACTTTACCTAATTCCTCGAATAATCAAATCATTTTCAGCTTTAAAAAGCGTTCCTCATTAAAATAGTACAATTTTATTGCATGCTAATTTAATAAGCGGTACTTTTGTGCTTTGTTTATTAAATACATCCGCAGGAACTCTCTTTTTCCCTTTTTTCAAAGGCTATCGGCAGGAGTTAAATTACGGATGTGTTCGGGCATCGTAATTAAATATATCAAATGAGTGAAAAAATTCGCTTCGATTCGCTTCCATTGTCGGAAGGAATTCAAGAAGCAGTAAAAGAAATGGGCTTTGAGTTTGCTTCTCCCATCCAATCAGAAGCAATTCCTTTCGTTTTGGAAGGTCGTGATGTCATCGGACAAGCACAGACAGGTACTGGTAAAACAGCCGCCTTCGGTATCCCGATGATTGAACATATTGTTCCTTTTGAGAAGTATGTTCAAGCAATCATCTTATGTCCTACGCGTGAATTAGCGGTTCAAGTTTCTGAAGAAATGAAGAAGCTGTCTAAGTTTACTAAGGGGGTTTGGGTGACGACGGTATATGGTGGAGATTCCATCGATCGTCAAATAAAGTCCTTGAAAGCAGGGGCAAACATTGTGGTAGGAACACCAGGTCGTGTCATCGATTTAATCGAGCGTCGTGCATTGAAATTAAATCAAGCATCGATGGTCGTATTAGATGAGGCGGATGAGATGTTAGATATGGGTTTCCGTGAGGATATCGAAAGCATTTTGGAAGAAATTCCAAATGAGCGTCAAACGGTCTTATTCTCAGCAACAATGTCTAAGCCGATTATGGCCTTGACAAACCGTTATTTAACTAATCCTAAGTTAGTGAAGGTGGTTAAGAATGAAATCACGAATGTAAACATCGAGCAATTATACTATGATGTGAAGGGACGTGCGAAGATGGAAGTAACGACTCGTTTGATTGACTTCTATTCGTTAAAATTAGTCTTGATTTTCTGTAATCAAAAGAAGCGCGTAGACGAAGTGGTAGAAGAATTGATGTTGCGCGGATACGCAGCGGAAGGTCTTCACGGCGACTTACGTCAATCACAACGTACCCAAGTAATGAATCGTTTCCGTGGTGGAAATGTGAGTTTCTTAGTGGCGACGGATGTGGCGGCACGTGGTTTGGACGTAGATAATGTAGATGCCGTAATCAATTACGACATTCCATTAGATGAAGAATATTATGTACACCGTATCGGTCGTACAGGCCGTGCTGGCAAGTCTGGTAAAGCTTTCACTTTAGTGGTTGGTTCTGAGCGTAATCGTTTACGTGAGATTATGAACTATACGAAAGTGAAGATTGACAAAGGAGTAATTCCAACTTTCTCTGACGTAGTGGGAGTGAAGAAGGGAATGTTTATTGATCGGGTAGGTGCTACGATTGCTGAAGGTGGTTTAGAATTATTCGATGATGCACTACCTAATTTCCAACATGCTGGCTTCACTGTGGAGCAAGTAGTGGCTGCGTTAGTGAAGATGAATATGGGTGTCGTGAAGAACGAATTCGGGGATGAAAATCTAGAAGGCGATATGGAACGTAGCTCACGTAAATATGGTCGTGACGAACGCGGCGGTGGCGGTGGTCGTTTCGAAAGAGGCGGCGGCGGTGATCGCTGGGGTGGTGGAGATCGTGGCGGTGATCGTCGCGGTGCTGGCCGTTTTGAAAGAGGTGGAGATCGTGGCGGTGATCGCGGTGGTCGTTTCGAAAGAGGTGGTGACCGTAATTCAGCTCCTCGTGGTCCACGTGTGGATCGTGATGGTAAGCCATACAAGTCAGATGAGAACATGGTACGTCTAGTGGTTAACATTGGATTCAACGAAAAGATCTCTCCTTCGAACATCGTAGGAGCCTTTGCCGGAGAATCGGGTATTCCAGGAAACGTATTAGGTCAAATTCAAATCGAGAACAAACACACGTTTGTGGATGTACCGAAAGAATACGCTAACGTCGTGATTGACAAAATGGGCGGTGCTCAAATCAAGGGCAAGCGAGTGAATGTCGAAATTGCGAAAGCAGACAAATAATTAAAAGGGGCTCAACGAGCCCCTTTTTTTATGCCATTTTCCGTAAATAGAAATGCTGCTTCGGGCAAATGGGTTTGAAAAATAGGATCCCAAGTTCAAATAAATCAACTGTTTGAATCACTGTTGGATGCGAATGCAAATCATTCCATATTTCCTCTTTATCGTGAGGTTTCTTAAATAAAATGATGGTATTCTGATCCGTTTTGGCAATATCTATTTTGGACTGTATCTCAATCAGTGAGCAATCTGAATAGCGTTTACTAAGCGCCTCTTTCAGTTGAGAATAATCTATTTCTCCCTTTAAATAGGGATTCAATAATTCACAATACAGAGAATAAATAGACGGGGAATGCAATCCATGAGCCGTTTGTGCCTTAAAGTAGAATTGAAAACGATTCATTAATTTAAGTGGTAGGCGGGTATCAGTTCGAAGGCCGGAATGTCCACTTTAAATGTCGCCTGATTCTCTAAATTCAAGAATACATAATGTCCACTCATTTTACCGATGGATGAAATTAAGGGACACCCGGATGTATAGGTAAAGGAATTACCTGGTTCAATGATGGGTTGCTGTCCCACAACACCTAATCCATTGACGGTTTCTTTCGATCCTATACCATCTACTATCTCCCAAACTCGACTAACCAATTGTCCTGGTTGATTACTTAAGTTTTTGATTGTAATTTGGTAAGAGAAAAAATGCTTGTAGGGCGGATTCAACTCAAATTCAGGTAGATGTGATGTGTCTACCGTTACTAAGAATCCGTTTGAAAATGCCTCTGTCATCTTTTGAATTTGAAAAATGAATAATCTAGCTGTAAAATTAGCCGAATCTTTGGATAATGATTGGAAAAAGGTCTTGAAATCCTCCTTTTCTGCACCCTATTTTCAAGACCTAGGCTTATTTCTCGACAAAGAGTACGGGTCGAGCGAGATTTTTCCACCCTTAGGGCATGTTTTTGCAGCTTTTCAACAGTGTAACTTTGAGCAAACCAAAGTAGTAATCATTGGTCAAGACCCTTACCACGGCGATGGACAGGCACAAGGTTTATCTTTTTCTGTTCCGTCTTCTTTCCCTTTACCCCCTTCGCTGAGAAATATTTACAAGGAATTGTATTCAGATCTCAAGGTAGTTCGGTATTCTGGCGATTTAAGCTATTGGGCTAAACAAGGTGTTTTATTGTTGAATAGTGTTTTGACAGTTCGATGCGGTCAACCGGGTTCGCACGCAAAGCAAGGTTGGGAAGAATTTACGCAGGATGTAATTCAGAAATTAAGTGAGGATAAGCTGCATGTTGTTTTTGTCTTATGGGGCGCTTATGCCCAAAAACTAGCTAAATTCATCAACCCTGAACGACACTTAATCATTCAAGCAGCTCATCCTTCACCTTTGTCTGCTAATCGAGGAGGATTTTTCGGCACTAAGCCGTTTTCGCAAATCAATCAGTACCTTTTAGCGAGTGGACAGGAGGGGATTGATTGGGCTTTATAAATAGCAAATAGCAAAGAACAAAGTTCAAAGGCGGAATCGCCTTCGGCGATGGCTTCGTGCAATGAAAGCTCAAAGAACAAAGCAAAAAGCACATAGTTGGAATCGCCTTCGGCGATGGCTTCGTGCAATATTCATTTGACTAAACGACGAAGTCGAGACTAAACCGCAGGCGGCTAAATCGCAGAGCGATGACTAAACGACGCAGTCTAGACTAAACCGTAGGCGACTAAATCGCAGA
>CAJCBY010000369.1 GCA_903960725.1 uncultured Cytophagaceae bacterium
AGATCTTTACCTGTCCTCTTGTACTCGCTCATGTCCATGCTATTAACCACACGCTTAATTTCTTGCGCATCATTATAGTGATAAGCACCCAGCTGGTACAATGCATCATAGTTAGTTGCATCTGCTTCTAAAACCTTTGTGTAATAAGTAGGCAGATTAGCACGAATTTCTGCAACTTTCGAAGTTAATTCATCCATCTTAGCCTTATTTGCTTCTGCATCCCCTGCCGCCGCTTCTGCTGCTGCTTTCTCCTCTTTAATACCAGCTAAAACATCTGTTAATTCTTTCACTTTTGCTTCTAAACTAGCTACTTGGCTGTTCACAGATGCTTTTGCTTTAGGCGTAGTCGCTGTTTTTAATTTAGATTTAGTACGAGTTACCTCCTCTTTGAAAGCGGAAATCTGGTCATTTTGACTTGCTAAACGACGATCTACTTCCTGAACTTTAATCGACTTCTCCTGAACCTTTCTTAACTCATCAGTTAGAGAAGCTACTTTGTTTTCATACAATAAACCTAAATTCAACCATGAAACCGCATCTTTAGGATTATTGGCTGTCGTTTGCGTTAATTGCTCTATGGCTTGATCTATACGATTGAAAGCGATCAACATGTTGAACTTCTCTCCATTCAAGTCCTTGTTTCCAGGATATAGGGCAATGGATTTTTCGATTAAGTTTAGTGCTTTATCTTCATCCTTATTGTTTTTGTAGATTTGAGATAGACCATATAAAATAGCTAAATCCTTACCACCAATGGACATATATTTTTCATAAGCTGCTTGCGCGATCTTATCTTCTTGGCATAATTGAGCCGTTACTCCAGTGTACATCACACTCAAAGTGTCCATTGGAGCAATTTCTGACGCTTTAGACATATAACGAAGTGAACCTCGATAATCTTTACCTTGGTACTTTATCACACCTAGATTTAAAAAGGCGTTTGAATATTTCTTTTCAGCGATTAATTGGTCCACTTCTTTAGCCACTGAACCTTTTTTCCCATCCTTCGTATCTAATTTGATGGCCTCATTAGCAAATTCAAAAGCTTGGAATGGCGCCTCTGGATTCGTTAATGTGAATGTAGAGTCTGGGAACAACGCTAAATCTAAATAAGCTTTTGATCGATTTAACCAAGATCTAGCTTTTAAGGGTGATTTATTTACATCTTCATCAGATTTTTTGATGGCATCACTTACACTCTTTTTTTGAGCATCAAGTAATGCTTTTTCTGCTTGGCCAAATGAAGCATTCATCGCCAAAGCCACAGTAAATAGGGATAAAAGTAGTTTTTTCATTGTTTTATTTAATTAAAAAAAAGCCCGTACTCGCGTACGGGCAAATAAAATTATTCTTCAGTTACTTCATCAGCAGGTGCTTCAGATTCAGTCCCCTCCCCTCCTTCTGGAGCTTCAGTTACTTCACTTGATGGATCAACATTTTCTGTTAACTCAACACCCTCTAAAACCTCCACCTCTTCTGGCTCAGGCTCTTTTTCGATTTTTGTTACAGACGAAATCTCATCTGACTCATTCTTTAAGCGAATTAATTTAACCCCTTGTGTATTTCGTCCCATAACTCGAAGTTCTGCGACGCTCGTACGAATTAAAATACCTGCTTTGGTAATGATCATCAAGTCATTGTTATCGTTCACTTCCTTGATAGCGACTAAATTACCCGTTTTCTCCGTGATATTCAAGGCCTTAACCCCTTTTCCACCCCGATTCGTTAAACGGTAATCTTCTACCTCAGAACGTTTTCCAAAACCTTTTTCTGATACTACTAATAATTGTTGTACCTCTGGATCAGAAACGCAGACCATTCCAACTACTTTCTCCGTTGGAATCTTCTCGTCTATCCAAATACCTTTAACTCCGGCAGCGGAACGACCCATTGGACGAACACGTGTCTCCTCGAAACGAACAGAACGGCCTGTATTCGTAGCAATGACGATTTGATTATTACCATTTGTTAAAGCAACATCTAATAAACGATCTCCTTCACGAATGGTGATGGCGATGATACCATTTTGACGTGGACGAGAATACGCTTCTAACGACGTTTTCTTGATCGTACCGTCTTCTGTGCACATCACAATAAAGTTATTATCGATATAATCTGGATCTGTAATCGACTTCACATTGATTACGGCTCTAATGGTGTCTCCGTTCTCGATGTTCATCAAGTTTTGGATAGGACGACCTTTAGAAATTTTAGATCCCTCTGGAACCGCGTAAACACGTAACCAGAAACATTTACCGCGTTCTGTAAAGAACAATAACCAATTGTGCATCGTTGCAGAGAACAAATGCTCCGTGTAATCGTCGTCTTTCGTCACTACGGCACGAGAACCTACTCCTCCGCGTGATTGTGAACGGTATTCTGTAATAGACGTACGTTTAATATACCCCTGGGCAGAAACGGTGATTAACATCTCGTCATCCGCAATCATATCCTCTACCGAGAATTCTTCATCCGTCATGTTGATTTGCGTTCTACGCTCATCGCCATACCGTTGTTTAATGTCGTTTAATTCGTCTTTGATGATCTGTAATTGACGCTCTGGTTTGGCCAAAATATCCTCTAAATCATCGATTAACTTCATAATCTCTGCGAACTCATTCATAATCTTTTCGCGCTCCATACCGGTTAAGCGCTGTAAACGCATCTCCAGAATAGCCTTCGATTGAAGTTCAGATAAGTTAAATTTAGACATTAAGCCTTCTTGAGCCGCATTCGGATCTTTCGACTCACGGATTAACTTGATTACCGCGTCTAGGTTATCTAAAGCAATAATAAAGCCTTCCAAAATATGAGCACGCTTACGTGCCTCACGCAAATCGTATTGTGTACGACGTACGATAATCTCATTTCTATGCTCTACGAAATGATGAATCAAGTCTTTTAGATTCAACATCATAGGGCGACCTTTCACTAAGGCTACATTATTCACCGAGAAAGATGATTGTAAAGCCGTATGCTTGTAAAGGTTATTCAATACTACATTCGCTACCGCATCACGTTTTAGATCGAAAACGATGCGCATCCCTTGACGGTCAGACTCATCGCGAATCTCAGAAATACCTTCGATCCTCTTGTCGTTCACTAAATCAGCACATTGCTTGATTAAGGTCGCCTTATTGACCATGTAGGGAATCTCAGAAACTACGATCTGTTCCTTACCCGTTTTAGACGTATCAAAAGTCGCGTTACCACGAACCACAATACGGCCACGTCCCGTCTCAAAAGCATTGCGAATACCTTGAACACCATAAATGGTTCCGCCCGTAGGGAAATCCGGCGCTTTAATGTATTGCATCAACTCCAGAATCGTAATATCACGATTATCAATGTAGGCTGAAATGCCATCCACCACCTCGTTCAGGTTGTGTGGCGCCATATTCGTCGCCATACCTACCGCGATACCCGAAGTACCATTCAATAGTAGATTAGGGATCTTAGCTGGTAAAACCGTAGGCTCTTCTAGGGAATCATCGAAGTTAGGTTGGAAATCAACCGTTTCTTTGTTCAAATCAGAAAGCAACTCATCCGCAATACGCTTCAAACGAGCCTCCGTATAACGCATTGCTGCCGGAGAGTCACCATCCACAGATCCAAAGTTACCTTGGCCATCCACTAAAGGATAACGCAATGACCAATCTTGGGCCATACGCACCATCGTGTCGTACACAGAGGAATCACCGTGTGGGTGATACTTACCGAGTACCTCCCCGACAATACGAGCAGACTTCTTGTAGGATTTGTTGTAACTAACCCCCAGTTCCTCCATTCCGAATAATACCCTTCTATGAACTGGCTTTAATCCATCTCGCACATCTGGAAGCGCACGAGACACAATAACTGACATCGAATAATCGATGTACGCCCCTCTCATTTCATCTTCGATGTTGATAGGGATAACATTGCTTTGTAAT
>CAJCBY010000370.1 GCA_903960725.1 uncultured Cytophagaceae bacterium
CTAATAAGGCTGGTTTGATTATTCCATCGGATCAAGATGAGAATGAGGATGTGCTTCTTTTAGTGATGCCGGTGATGTTGAACTCTTATAACTAAGAATAGAGTAGAGATAATAGAGTAGAGAGTATAGATTAGAGAGTATAGATTAGAGAGTAGAGATAAAAGAGTAAAGATAAATATCCTTCGGACTCATTTCCTTCGGACTAAATTTTGAAATATGAAATCATTCGTTTTTGCCCTATTATTTGTTTCTTTTGCTAGCATCGCGCAAGACGAGCCCGCTGGTGTACGTTTCTTCGAAGGAACCTTCAGACAAGCGATGGCCAAAGCCAAGAAAGAGAACAAAGGCATCATGTTCGATGCGTATACGACTTGGTGTGGACCTTGTAAAGTATTAAAGACGAATGTATTCCCTAATCCAGAATTAGGCGCTTACATTAACGAAAACTACATATCTATAGGTGTGGACATGGAAGCAGGAGAAGGCCCAGCCTTAGCGAACATGTATCCATTAGAGGGTTATCCTACCATCTTCTTTTTAGATGCCGCTGGCAAGGTAAAGAAGAAAGTCTTAGGCCTGCCGCAGGGTGGCGCGAAAGAGCTGCTAGCGATTGCGAAAAGCATTAAATAGTTTGCTTCGGCATTGATTTAGGTTAAGTTTACGTTCTAATTCGTATTATGAACACGCTTACAGCATACAAAAATGAAATCAATGCCCTTTGTGCGAATCACAAAGTGAAGAGCTTGTATGCCTTTGGTTCTGTTCTAACGCCTCAATTCAACACACATAGTGACATTGACCTACTTGTCGATTTTGACGATGTAGACGTCAATGAATACGCTGACAATTATTTTGATTTCAAATTCTCTTTGCAAGAGATATTCAATCGTCCCATCGATTTACTAGAAGCACAAGCCATCAAGAATCCTTATTTTAAACAAGTTGTTAATCAAACTAAGCAACTTGTTTATGGATTTTAAATAATCCCCTCTCTCTCCGCCTGGTTCTTCATATCGTTTATTTCCACCTTCTTCGTGCTGCGCTTGCGCATCTGGATGTTGATGAATTCTACGAATAGGGAGAATGCGATGGAGAAGTATAAGTAGCCCTTAGGGATGCTGCCTATGGAGTTGCCTAGGATCAATAGTTCGGAGTCGTGGCTGGCTTCTGCGATGAGCATGAAACCGATCATGATTAAGAAGGATAGTCCCAAAACCTGTAAGGACGGGTGATTGTTCACAAAGCGGCCTACAGGGCCCGAGAATCCCATCATGATTAGGGCAGATACGACGACGGCGATAATCATAACCGACGTGTTATTGGTAAGGCCTATGGCCGTCAGAATGGAGTCTATGGAGAAGACTAGGTTAATGAGGGCGATTTGTGTTACGACCTTGCCTACTGAATTAACGGCTTTCTTCGTGGTGGAGATTTCTTGCTCCTCGCCTTCTAGTTTGTGGAAGATTTCATTTGTGGCCTTGTAGATTAGGAATAGGCCACCCGCAAAGAGGATAATGGCCTGGCCTGAGGGCGCGGCTTTAAACCAGGGGGAGTCGATGTGCATGAACGGTTTTTGGAGGGAAATCAAAATCGAAATACCGAACAACAGGATAATGCGGAAAATCATCGCCAGCAAAAGACCGATATTACGTGCCTTGCCTTGGTCCTCTTTAGGTAAGCGCGAGGCCGTAATCGAAATAAAGATGATATTATCGATTCCTAATATGATCTCCAAAAACGTCAATGTCAATAAACTGACAATACTATCTACCGAAAGCAATGATTCCATAAAAATATTTTTCTGCCGCAAAGATGGTGTGTTTCAGGCAGATAATCAAAGAAAAGGGCCTCAGGCCACGAAAAAATCATTTTTTTTCAAAGCCCCATTTGCATATTTTAAATTAAAATAAGATATTTGCAAACCAATTCAAGAAAATGGTCCTATAGCTCAGCTGGTTCAGAGCACCTGCCTTACAAGCAGGGGGTCCTAGGTTCGAATCCTAGTGGGACCACAGAAACCACCTCAAAC
>CAJCBY010000371.1 GCA_903960725.1 uncultured Cytophagaceae bacterium
CATTTTGTATATAAACCAAAATCCACTGATTCATTTTTCCCTGTTCCGTGCATGTCCCAGCCCCAGTCAAATAACTGCACAAATCGAACGCCTTTTTCCACCATTTTTCTAGCCAGCAAGCAGTTGTTTGCAAAGGATTCTTTCCCGGGATTCGTCCCGTATAGTTGATGTATATAATCGGGTTCTTTACTAATATCCATTACCTCTGGAACGGAACTTTGCATCTTGTAGGCCATCTCGTATTGGGCAATTCTAGCAACGGTTTCTGGATCTCCAAACTCTTGGTAGGTTTCCTGATTCACCGCATTAATGGCATCGATACTGGCCTTACGAATGTCTGTTGTTACGCCGTCCGGGTTTTTGATAAATAGGACGGGTTCCCCAGCGGAGCGGCACTGCACTCCTTGGTAAACAGAGGGCAGAAAACCACTTCCCCAGGCAGATTTTCCGGCATCTGGATTTTTCCCTCCGGAAGCCAACACCATGAAAGAGGGCAGGTTTTCATTCTCTGATCCAAGGCCGTAAGAAACCCAAGATCCAATAGACGGACGACCTAAACGCGCGGAACCCGTGTGCATTAATAACTGAGCGGGCGCGTGATTAAACTGATCGGTATACATCCCTTTCAAGAAGGAGATTTTGTCTGCTTGGGTCGCTAAATGCGGCATTTGATCCGATATCCAATGGCCAGAATTCCCATGCTGAAGGAATGTTGATTTAGGTCCTAATAAATTAGGTACCCCGCGGATAAAGGCGAACTTTTTCCCTTCTAGTAATTCTTTGGGGCATTCTTTCCCATCAAATTTGGCTAAAATAGGCTTGTAGTCGAATAATTCTAACTGAGACGGAGCCCCAGCCATGTGTAAAAAGATGACAGACTTCGCTTTCCCGAAATGGGGAGGGATTCGAGACGAGGCTTGTTGTGTTTTAGCAGGGGACTGGCAATTCCAAAGGGCAGAACCGAAAGCAATAGAGCCAACACCTGTGCCGAGCGACTGCAAAAAATGCCGTCTCGTCGCCAATACGGCTTCTTTTTCGATTGCTTCTTTGACTAAATTGTTCATTGGGCCTGAATCAGGTTATTGGCGGATAAATCGCAGTTTCAAATATAGAACTTTGCATGATATATTAGTAAAATTTTATAATTTCCTACTCAAATACTATTCTGATGAAAAAGCTACTTTTCTTGATAATGTTGCCTTTTGTGTTTCAGGCCAAACCTTTACGCGTCGGTATCGCCGGCATGACCCATGGGCACGTGGGGCAAGTATACACAGCCATTAAAAAGCCGCAGCAAGACGTGATCATTGTAGGCTTTGCGGAACCCAATAAGGAATTAGCGATGTCACTTTTGAAGAAGCAAAATCTCCCAGATTCCCTTTGGTTTCCTTCCTTGGAAGCCCTAATTGCCAAGACGAAACCAGAGGCCATTGCCGCCTTTAATAGTATTTATGAACATCTCGAAGTCGTTAAAGTTTGTGCCCCTAAGGGAATTCATGTGATTGTAGAAAAACCTTTGGCAGTCAATATGGATCACCTGAACCAAATGAACGCGCTTGTGGCGAAACACCCCATTCATTTATTAACCAATTTTGAAACAACCTGGTATCCCTCTCATGCGAAAATGTGGCAGCTGGTGAAGGAAGAAAAAGCCTTAGGGACTATTCGAAAAGTGGTGATTATGGATGGCCATCGAGGACCTAAAGAAATTGGATGTGCTCCTGAATTTCTACACTGGTTGACAGATCCTGTGCTGAATGGTGGCGGGGCGATTATTGATTTTGGCTGTTATGGCGCAAACATTATGACTTGGTTGATGGATGGTAAAAGACCTCTTTCAGTGACAGCGGTGACGCAACAACTTAAACCCGATGTGTATCCGAAAGTGGATGATGAAGCAAGTATTATTCTGACTTATCCGGATTGCCAAGCGATCATTCAAGCATCATGGAACTGGCCTTTTGATCGAAAGGATACCGAAGTGTATGGCACGAAAGGAATTTTGGTTGCTGATAAAACCAATAAGATGCGTTATGTGAAGGGAGATCGATTTGGGGAGGAAGGTATGATTTCGTTGAGCCCATTAAATCACGACGTTTCCAATGTGTTCCCTTATTTAGCGGCGGTGGTTCAAGGCCGAATTAAACCCAAGAAGGATTTATCCTCTTTTGAGATTAATCAGGTGGCGGTTGAAATATTGGAGGCGGCCCGGGAGTCTGCGAAAACAGGGAAGGCGGTTAAATTACAGCACTAATTCCAGTCCAAGCACCCCGAGTAATCCCATGACAGCAAGGATCGTCTCCATGATGGTCCAAGAGCGCAAACTGTTTTTAATGGATACGCCGAAGTACTCTTTGTAGAGCCAAAACCCCGCATCGTTCACATGGGACAATACCATCGATCCCGCACCAATACTTAA
>CAJCBY010000372.1 GCA_903960725.1 uncultured Cytophagaceae bacterium
CTTTAATAACTGACCAGAATTGCGCGTATCCTCCGCCAAAATCCCATCTACCTCCCCCAGCACCCGAATGGCACGAAGCGTAATATCTTCTAAATTCCCAATGGGAGTAGGCACGAGGTATAATTTCATTCCGAAATTTAATTAAATGACCTGAAACAAAAAAAAGCGAAACTTTCGTTTCGCTTTTCGCTCTGGTAGAGAGTGAGGGATTCGAACCCCCGGACCTGTAACAGTCAACAGTTTTCAAGACTGCCGCAATCGACCACTCTGCCAACTCTCTGTCTCCTTAAGAGATTGCAAAAGTAAGGCGTTTTTCCACATTTTGCAATACCTGACTCTAAATTTTTAGATAAAATTCAAGATAAAATCTCTTTTTGCTTGAAAATCAAGGCTATCCGGAATCCAATTAATTTTAATTCCCGCTCGTTCCATTTTCCTAAAATAAGTCATTTGGCGTTTAGCGAACTGATGAATCGCTGATTCAAGGCCTTTTTCAAATTCCTCGCGCGAAATCAACCCCTCCACAAAATTCACGATCCATTTATATTCTAAACCCATCCAGCGCAATTCCTGCGGATGAACACCCTCGAATAAAAGTTGTTGTACTTCCTCTAGCATCCCTTCTTTCAGCCGGGTTATCAACCGTTTCGATATCTTCTCTCTGCGTAGGTCAGTAGCTGGATTTAGGCCAAAGACCGTATAGTTAAATTGAATATCTAACGGCTCGGACAAGAAATGGGGGACATGGGAGAATTGGTAATTTGCTAACAAGGATTCGATATATAAACCGGTTCCACCACAGAGTATGGGTTGTTTATCTCGAGCAAAAACGTCATTGATTGCATCAAAAGCCGCTTTTTGAAAATGTGCCACAGAAAAAGCATCCCCTATTTCGTGGCTATCAATGAGGTGATACGGAATGAAACCATATTCTTTTAAGTCTTTTCCGGTGCCTATGTCGAGGCGGCGGTAAATTTGACGGGAGTCTGCTGAAATGATTTCTCCATCCAAAGCACAGGCTAATTCCACCGCTAAAGCAGTTTTACCGCTCGCGGTCGGACCTAATAGCACGATGAGATTCTGATCAGTAGACATAACGTAATTTCAAATTTCCTTTGTTCATTCGGTTACCCAACTGAATGGGATCTGTCTCCCCTATTTTGGTAAAACCTACCGACAAAAAGCCTTTGCCCGTATTCCATTCCTTGTCTACGTAGGTCATCACATTATGCGTTTCAGGATGCAAATCTTTGTAAGCCTGCAAGAATTTCGTTAATCCGCCTACGAGACGAATGCTGGATAAAGTGGCAATTTCGGTAAGCTCGCCAGATAAACAGCCTGCTAAATCCGGCTCCTTCATTCGGAATGATTTGCCAAAAACTGCCACCGCTAGTAGTGGATGCCCTTCGAATACATTAGGACTTTCAATCCCACGGAAAACCCGGTGAGGTGGTACGATACAGCCAAAATAACTAGAGCCCTTTAAAAAGCCTTTCACGTGTTCTTTATCTAAAAATTCTCTTGCTGTCTCGGCATCTATGGCCACAATACGGGTATCGCGAGCAAAAACAGAACATAAAGTTGTCGTTCGGGCGATGATATGTTTTTCAATCGAAGCGCGACGCAACATCCATTGATCTTCCCAAATACACATGTCTCCCTCGTCTGAATTTCCAGGCATAGCTTTTATGCGTACCTTCGAGGCATCGTGAAGCCATAATCCATCTGCTATCGATTGAAAACCGATAGGAATCAGAAAATGAGAAAGGCTGCTAATGAACTCTTTTGGCATAAAACGTGTAAATATACAGTAGAATTAGGCGCAAAAGCGCTTTACATCACAAAACAAATAGAAAAAACTAAACGAATGGACTACAGATTTGAGGCGAGCAGAAAGGAAGTTTCCACCTTTACGAATCAAGAGATCAGAGATAATTTCTTAATTGAGACAATTTTTCAGGCAGATCAAGTACAACTAACCTATACCATTTATGATCGCATGATCATCGGTGGTGCAATGCCTGTTTCAACTCCACTAAGTCTTCCAAACCCAGAAAAACTAAAAGCTAATTTCTTCCTAGAAAGACGCGAATTAGGGATCATCAATGTAGGTGGAAAAGGCACTGTGACAGCAGATGGCGAACAATTTACCATTGATAAATTAGGTGCTGTTTATGTGGGACGTGGTGTAAAAGAGGTTAGTTTCAGTTCTGCTTCTAGTGAGAATCCTGCCCAATTCTATTTATTATCTTCTCCAGCGCATGCTAACTATCCAAACGCAAAATTAGATCGCGAGCAGGTGACAACCGTTGTTTTAGGAAGTTTGGAGACATCGAATCACCGCACTATTTATAAATACATTCATAAGGAAGGCATTCAATCCTGTCAATTAGTGATGGGTTTGACGATTTTAGAACCAGGTTCAGTTTGGAATACGATGCCTGCTCACGTTCATGATCGCCGTATGGAAGCTTATTTGTATTTCGATGTGACGCCAGGTCATGCTGTATTGCATTTAATGGGCGAAACGACTGAAACGAAGCACATTTGGGTGCATAATCACCAAGCGGTTATTTCTCCACCGTGGTCGATTCACAGTGGATCTGGGACGAAGAACTATTCCTTTATTTGGGGAATGGCGGGTGAGAATAAGGATTACACTGATATGGATTTTGCGGAAATTTCTGATTTACGATAATATGAAAAAACTGATCGTTCTTTTATTCGGGCTAAGCACCGCAATGAGTGCCCAAAACTATTCCGAGCTAATGGCAAAGTCCATTATGCATACCCACAAGGATTCCATCACAGTGAAAGTGGGAAAACCAGCAGGTTGGGATTATGAGCAGGGATTGGTATTAAAAGCTTTGGAAAATGTCTACCAAAGAACGGGGGACGCAACCTACTTTAACTACATCAAAAAGAACATCGACAGTTTCGTAGATGCGAATGGAAATATTCGCACCTATCATTTTGACGAGTTTAATTCGGATAACATCACCACAGGTCGAATGCTTTTGTATCTGTACCAGGAATTAGGGGATGAACGCTATAAAAAAGCTGCTGATTTATTGAGAAAGCAGATTTCTCAGCAACCGAGAGATGCGGATGGAGGATTTTGGCATAAAAAAAGATACCCGAACCAAATGTGGTTAGACGGCCTTTACATGCTAGAGCCATTCTATGCTGAATACGGACAAATCACGAATCAAGATAACTGGGCGGATATCATCAAGCAGTTCCAATTGATGTATAAAGGCGCCGTTGATGCTAAAACCGGGCTTTTATTCCACGCTTATGATCAGGCCAAAGCACAACCTTGGTCGGATAAGACAACGGGGCATTCCCCTAATTTTTGGGGTCGTTCTATGGGCTGGTATGTGATGGCTTTAGTGGATGTGTTAGATTACATACCTAAGAACCATCCTTCTAGAGGCATCTTAATTCAACAATTAAATCAATTATCTGCTGCCATCGCGAAGATCCAAGATCCTACATCAGGCGTTTGGTATCAGTTACCGGGTTATCCAGGTA
>CAJCBY010000373.1 GCA_903960725.1 uncultured Cytophagaceae bacterium
CTGTTTCATTATCCCAGAAATCAGTCCACATTTTCATTTTAGCTAAAGTCGCACGATGTATTTCAGAAAGCATTGGCAGCTGCTGCGTCAATCGGTAAACCAGGTAAATGCTTAACACATTCGGTGTCATTTGCGTTTGGAAAAGTTGTCTATTCTCTTCTAAAAACAACACGTCATTATAATGTGTCGCCCGATCTAATTCTCTTGCCCGAGCTAAAGCCTTAGGAGAGCAGATCATCAGACCCATTCCGGCTGGAATTCCGATGCATTTCTGTACCGAAGCTAACCAAACATCAGCCTCACTCCAGGATAATTCAATTCCGCCCATCGAAGAAGTGGCATCCACAGCAACAAGAGCATCATCTGCTAGTTGAAAATCTGCTCGCCGTATTTTTTGACCTGTGCCATTCGAAGTTTCGCTTTGGACTAGACATAAGGTGTCACCCTGAATAGGTCCTATTTGCTGTGCAATTTCAGCAAGGCTTTGATCTATCGAGAATTCAAATGATTCCGCAATGGATGCTGCGTAATGAGCCCATTTTTTACCAAAAGCGCCATTGTACAGGTGGGTGGACTTTTCTCTAACGAGGGACTGAATGACGATTTCCCAGGCCTCTGTGGCCGAAGAAACGAAGTAAATGGTATAATTTGAAGGGATGTCCCATTTCTGATGAAGCACTTCAAATGTATCTTCGAGTAGCTTTTCGAATCGCTCACTTCTATGATTGATGCTGACAATACCCTGCTCAAAAGCCTCTTGAATGTATCCAAGGGCCTCTGGATGAACCTTAGAGGGGCCAGGGTAGAAGGATAACATGGGTTAAATAAAGGAATAAAGGCCTAACTCGTAACCACGAAGGCCAAAACCTACAATAATTCCCTTTGCCTTAGGGCTTAAATAACTGTGGTGGCGGAAATCCTCCCGCGCATGTACATTCGAAATGTGAATCTCAATAACCGGTGTTTTAATAGATGCCACCGCATCGCCTAAAGCCACTGAAGTGTGCGTATATCCACCTGCATTGAATAAAATACCGTCATAGCTGAACCCTACTTCGTGTAATTTATTGATGAGCACTCCCTCTTCATTCGATTGAAAATAGGCAATGTCTAATTGCTCCCCAAATTTATCTTGTAAGATTTCCAAAAACTGCTCGAACGTCTGTGCCCCATAAATTTCTGGTTCACGCGTGCCTAATAAGTTCAGATTAGGACCATTCAGGATTAAAATTTTCTTTCTTACCATATTTTAAAAGGAAACATTCGGTGTAAAAATACGTAATTACTTTAAATTTACGGGATTCATACAACAATTTGTATATGTGGGAGACAGAAATCCAATCTTTTGGAGATTACCTGAAAATTGAGCGCGGCTTATCCAAGCACTCCCACGAAGCCTATTTACGGGATATACAAAAACTGGAAACCTATTTAGCTATTTCTCTAGTGGCCATCGACCAAGTAAACGAATCCCATATTTTGGCCTTCTTAAAAGACCTACATGCTCTAGGCATCGAAGCAAGTACCCAATCACGTACCCTTTCTGGCATTCGCGCCTTTTTTCAATTTCTCGTTTTCGATGGTACCCTAAAAGCTGACCCCACCGTCCACGTGAAAAATCCCCAAATGGGTCGAAAATTGCCCGATACCCTTTCTTTCGACGAGATCACAGCCATTCTTGATCAAGCAGATCTGTCAAGTCCGGAAGGTGTTCGAAACCGCGCTATGCTAGAATTCTTATACGGCGCTGGATTGCGTGTTTCGGAATTAATTGGCCTGAAAAGAGAAGATATCTACGAAGATCAAGGCTTCATCAAAGTACGTGGAAAGGGTGATAAAGAACGCCTGGTCCCGGCGGGCCGCGATGCATTCAAGTATTTGAATTTGTATCTAGAATCGGTGAGACCTTCAGTGCCCGTCAAAAAAGATGCCACCCATTTAGTTTTCCTCAATCGCCGTGGTTCAGGCTTAAGTCGCGTGATGGTTTTTTTGATTTGCAAAGACCTTGCTGCGAGAGCCGGTATTACGAAAGTGATTAGTCCACATACTTTTCGGCATTCTTTTGCCACGCATTTGATTGAGGGCGGGGCAGACTTGCGCGCCGTCCAGGAGATGCTGGGGCATGAATCGATCTTAACGACGGAAATATACACGCACTTGGATCGGGCTTATTTGACGCAGATGGTTCGGGATTTTCATCCTTTTTCAAAGTTCAAAGACCAAAGTTCAAATACCAAATAGCAAAGACCAAAGTTCAAAGAGTAATTTCAAATACCAAAGTTCAAAGTCGAAATTTGGAAGTTATAATTAAGTTGGTAGTTATTATCAGTAATTTAGGGTGTCCCCAAAGGTTGCTAGTGTAGTTTTATAAAAAAAACACCACTATGACCTATAC
>CAJCBY010000374.1 GCA_903960725.1 uncultured Cytophagaceae bacterium
GGTGCCGTTCGCATTTAAAAACGGCTCCCCTGCTTCACCCGGTTCTACTAATACAATCTCATCAAAAACGAGTTTAGCAGTATCTGCTTTGACAATAATAGGTTTTAACAAGATGGCATCATTATTCGTAAACTTATCAGATCCCCCAGCTCCATTATAGGATTCTTCTGCCCCGTCATCATAGGGGTGGGCGGAATGCAAACCAATCGAGGAAAAACCAAGTGGCTGATCAAAAGAGAAGCCCTTCAGATAGAAATCAGTTGCGGGAGGTGTATCAAAATTTTGTACATAAGAATTCACTGCGGTTTGCAACCCGATGGCTCTGAACTCATAGAAACCGGTTGCTGGAAGCGTGACGGTATTGGTGTTTTTGGCCTTATCCTTTACGATAACCTTGTATTTAATGATATCGCCTGACTTTAATAATCCAGCAGCAAACTCAAAACTGTTTTGGTAGCTAAACGTCAATCCTGCCACTTTTCTGAACCCTTTTCGAATCGTAGCGCCATTATTTATGGAATATTCCATGTAGATGGTGTCAATACCGATATTATCAGCCGCTAATAAGGTAGGAAGCTGGACGAGGGTTTGAGACGTAAAAATATATTTTAATGGGTTCGCATAAACGACCTCGGGCTTCGTCGTATCTGGCGCAATATTGAACTCGAAAAAGCTCCCAAAACGCGTTCCCGGAATCAATGGAGCCTCCGCTGGTGTCACGAATTTTTTACCAGACTTCTCCGCCGCAGACCAATAATACTTGATATTCCGAGGTGTCGCACTCTTAGGCAAGGTATACGAGTAGGTATTCCCTGACTTCGTAAAAGCTGAAATAGGAGTAAACTCCGTAGCATTAATCGCCAGGTTTAATCGTAAAGAAGATTCTTCCCAAAGCGTATCCGAAAATACCTGCACAGAAAAAACTTTATCCAACGTCTGGTCCTCCGTATCCGTATATTCCTCCCCGATCAGGTTAGAGGAATACCAACCAAAATCCTTAAATGCGGAAGTAACAATTTGACCAATATCTCTAGTGATCTCACCCCGCGCTATCTGAGGGGTCATCAATGCATCTGGGTCCCCTACTTTATACTTCACCTGATCGACGTGGTAAATACTCGAACCGGCAGAAAAGGTCGATGGCGTATATAATTTAGCCGGCTCATTGTTTGCACGCAGAATAGAAGGGGTTGATAAATTAGCGCTATTAGAGGTCAGCTCCGTATATAAAGCCACCGATGGATTTTTAAATAACACCGTATCCATCAATTTTTGGCTTGCCGTGTTTACCATAAACTGGTCAAAAATGCCCGGATAACCATACCCAGCCTTACCATTATCCACACCCACTTGACCAATAAACCCTAGGCCGTGACCTATTTCATGCAACACCACTGAATACAGGTCTATTTGGCTAGTCGTGGGCATTCCATCTGTCGCAATGTACCAGCCCGTAAAATCCGAATTAAAGGTGGCTACAATATCTGGGTTTGTCCCATTTAAATTCTTGTGAGCCATTTTCTCCGCTAATGCAACGGGGTAAAACGTATTTAATCGATTCGCCCCCACAAAATTGCGCACGTTCACCGTAGTCCCCGCACTTCCCAGAACGTTCGCGGCAAGTGAGGCCCATTTCACAAAAACATTAATCGTCACATCCGAGGCAAAAACCGTCGACCAAGTAGCTGCCGCCTTAACGAAAACAGCTTTAACATCCGCGGGTGGAGGCGTCTCATAAGTCAATACAATCTTAGCTGTCGTTTTCGTTTGCGTCGCTGCATCTAATTTAATCGCTGCTGCTTGCGCTAAAATTGCACGCATGGATTCCGTATAATTCTCCGGTAAATCACGCTTCATCCCTAAATATTCCGGCGTATATTCTTCAATTATTTTACCAGGAACCATCTCCATTTTATAGCGCCCTTTTTGGGCAGAAATAGAGAAGCTAATCAAGAAAATAAATGCGAGCCATTTTTTCATAAATGCGTTAATTGATCATATAAATCCGTAAAATCAGGGGCACAAAAATCAGCATGAGCTAATTCGTCCGCCGTGTGCGACGTTGTTATTCCTACCACGCTAGCACCCGCTGCTTGCCCTGACGCAATACCTTGCAGCGAATCCTCTATCACAATACATTCAGCAGGACTAACCCCGACTAAGGCAGCTGCTTTCAAGTAAATCTCTGGATCAGGCTTCCCTTTCGTCACCTCAGCACCGCCTATAATCGCATCAAATTGATCCCGAATCCCAAGTCCATCCACAATGAAATCTATGTTTCCAGGACCCGCAGAGGTCGCTAAAGCGGTTTTAATCCCTCTCGAACGTAAATCATGCAAAAAAGTCAGTAGCCCTTTCGCCGGCTTGCGATGCTCAGCATAAAATTCCCGGTACAGCAATTCCTTCTCCTCTTCTAAAACCTCCACCTCAGCTCGGGTCATCTCTTTTTTATAAAACCATTCGAAGGTATCCTTCGAATTCATTCCGTTTAACTCTTTGTAGAATACCTCCTTCGTTAATGGAATACCGTTACGCTCACAAAATAGTAGCCAAGCCTCCACGTGATAAGGTAAATTATCCACAATCACTCCATCCATATCAAATAAAACAGCTTTTAGCCTCATATCAGAAGTCCAAGACAAGCCCATCATGGGCGAGTGAAACGTTAGGTGGCAACTCTTTATTTACTTCAGCATGCAGCCCCATTTGGTGGCTAATGTGCGTAATATAGGCCTTTTTAGGCTTTAAATCAGCGATCAAATCAAGCGCTTCCGCTAAGGTATAATGGGAAATATGCGAGGTCTTGCGCAAGGCATTAATGACCAAAACATCTAAATCCCGTAATTTATCTTGCTCCTTCGGTTCAATGGAATTTGCATCCGTCACGTAGGCAAAATTCCCAAACCGAAAGCCGAGCACATCTAAATAGTAATGCTTCACAAAGATGGGTTGGATATCAATTCCCTGAACCGTAAAGGGCTGCCCATCGATTTCGTACACATCGATTTCAGGTACGCCAGGGTATTTATTTTCGCCAAAAGCATAGGCAAATTCCCTTTTCAACTGCTCAATAACCTGCGCACGGGCATACATCGGTATAGAAGATTGCTGGTGGAAGTTAAACCCCCGCACGTCATCCATCCCGGCCGTATGGTCTTTATGTTCATGGGTGAAAAGAACCGCATCCAGACGTTTGATTCCCGCTCGAAGCACTTGCTGGCGAAAATCTGGACCGGTATCGATGATAAAACTCTTTCCCCCTATTTCGATATGTACCGAAACACGGAGCCGCTTGTCTTTTTCATCTGTCGAGCGACAAACGGTACAATTACAAGCGATCATCGGAATCCCCTGCGAAGTTCCCGTTCCTAAAAACGTTACCTTGGTAGGGGACATGGGCTTATTCTGTTAAGGCTTTTACCTGAGAAACCAATGAATCGAAGTTCAAAGGTTTAGCTAAAAAATCATTGAAACCAGCCGCTTTGAAGTCATCCATCGAATAGTTGCGTGCATTTCCAGTGATCGCAATCATCGGAATAGCCGCTTTCTTCTTGTCTGCTAGGGCACGAACTGCACGGGCGCAATCCATACCATCCATAACGGGCATATTGATATCAAGTAAGATAATATCGAATTCAGCCTTCGCTAATTCGTCTAACACTTGTTGTCCGTTTTTCACGGCGTGGATTTGAAAATTCTGAAATTCTAAAATCTTCTTTGCTAGATTTTGAATGACTGAGCTATCTTCCGCTATCAATACCTTTTTCATATATTCGTTATTTATCGTCAATTGCGAGTAAAAATAGCCAAAGGAATGTGGATTTCAAACGAATTTTGGCAATAAAAAAAGCGACCCAGAACTGAGTCGCTTTTAAATCTAAAAGACTGGTTTATTTCAAGTAGAAAGAAACCGATGATTTGTCCCAATCCAAGGTCACTTGACCCGCAGCTGTTACACCGATCGTGAATTGCTCCGTGTGCGCATGCTCACTCA
>CAJCBY010000375.1 GCA_903960725.1 uncultured Cytophagaceae bacterium
ATTATTATTATCAATTTCAAGACGAAAAAGTGCTTTACATTACTAGAAAAATAGCTCTTTGTAAGTTGAGTATTAGTGAATTTAACAAGCTATTCAAATCGAATTTTGTTCACGATTTTCCAAATGAAATAAGCGCTTTAGCCAAATTTGGATTGATCGAAATCAATGGGGACGAAATGTTAGTTACTGCTAAAGGACAATTCTATTCAGATTCTATTGCAGCAGTTTTTGCACTTAGTCAAGAAAGAAGTCATCGGATGAGAAATAAAATTAATAATGTTGCTATTAATCCTAATGATGAGTATGCAAATATTAAGCCTTATTACCCTCAATCCTTACATATGTGTTAAATTAATTTCATAATTCCGGACTGCAAAAGTCTAGAAATTCCTTGTAGTCTGGTTCATCCTCGAAAAAGTCTCGCATCGCCGAGGCGTCTTCAGGTTTTAATCGCATGGCTTCCGTGAGATCTGCGCAGGCGCCCTCTAGGTCTTTTAAGAATATTTTTGTGATGCAGCGCTGTATGAAAACTTCGGAATAGGACGCCTCGATTTCAATGGAGGCATTGAATGCGATTAACGCATTTTTGTAATCCCCAGCATTGCTGTAGGCTAAGCCTAATAACGCTTGGGTTCCACTAATGAAGTCACTATTCTCTTTGTTGTCAATGAATAGTTGAAGGGTGCGTTTTCGGATGATTATTTCTTCTTCGAATTTCTCTTGTTTTTGGAGGACTTCAGCTAATCCTCCAAGGATTCCATAGTGTTCAGGATTAAGGGTGAGTCCATGGGTGTAGTCAGCGTAAGCGCTGTCTAGCTCGTTTTTCTCTTCTAGTATTTGGGCTCGAGTAAAGAGTAGGTCTATGTGAACGTATTTAGCCTCTAGTAATTTGTTCAGTAAATCAAGAGATTCGTCAAAACGGTTTAAGCGGAAGAGGCATTTTGCTTTAGCCGCGAGGCCATTTTTATATTCGGGGTTTGCCTCAAATCCTATTTCAATTAGATTAAGTGCGGTGGCGAATTCCTTTTTACTTGAATAGATGAGGCTTAAGTTGATCCAATGGGAGGGTTCGGTTGGGTTCAATTCTGTCGCCTTCTCTAAATAGGGTTTCGCTTCATCATCTCGATTGAGCGACATTAATTCGTATCCTACGTGGCCATGAATTAGGCCAGTGGGCTCGAATTTCAGCTGCATTAAGCGGTATTTCAGTGCCTCTTCGTGTTGGCCTTCATTCGAATAGGTGATTGCTTTTTGTTTGATTTGGTCTAAGGATTCTTGTGCCAAAGTCGTAAAAGAGGTAATCAAGTAAAATAGTACTAATAACTTTCTCATGGATTTTTTATTTACACTGGTAAATTATTCTGAATCTTTCAATAACTCCTCAATTTTCGATTTTTCGAGTGACAAAATTTGGAATCTGATGGGGTTTACGGCAGAAAATTTAGGTTCATTTTTGTCACTGGTAAAAAATGGTTTTAGCTATTTTAAACCAGTAATTTGAAATAAAATCGAGAATTTTGGTCTTAATTTTTGTCACTAAAAAAAGCCATAAGTACTTGATAATTAAGATATTGACTTGTTTATGTGTAAAATTATTCAGAATTTTGCATTGTTAATTCTGACCAAAAGAACAAAATGAGTAAACAGAACGAAATAGTCACTGAAGCACTTTACATTCCATCAGAGGGGGTCTACCAGCTGGTCGATAAGCAAGGTCGCGTGGCTATGGTTCGTAAAGATTTAATCGATGATAATAAGTTAGCAATTATCGATGGCGTCATACCTCTGACAGAAGGTCAATACGAAGCCTGGTTTAAAGTTAAGGAGCGAATCAAACGTGATGAAGCTCTATTTAGACCTAATGTTTACAAGTTCTTTGAAAATCGGGAGTACCTAGTGGCGCATCCGGAATTGTGTAATAAATTTTCGACTCAATTCGGTGCCTTTAGTTACTGTAGTGTTTCCCCTAGCTTAGGGGCATTAGCTCTTTCTTTTCATCAAGGGGAGAGAACAATGGAGTGCCAATATTGTAAACAAAATGCTCATTTGTTTAGATCGATTGGTTCCGTTTTAAGTGGATATTCTGCACAAAATTTTATTTGTGTGAATGAAGCTTGCCAAAAAGTAAATACGAAAGTGAAAGGTGGAATGTCAGAGACAGTGAAGTATTTTGTGGGTCTAAATGAGACCTATACGAATCTGTATCCTTCTGCTAGATCGTATAAATCTTTGAGTTTTGCTGAGATTCTTTCAGCGCTGCCAGCGTAAGGCTGTAACCTTACATCTAATTCATTTCATTTTTAATTCTCTGGAACTTTGTGCAACAATGTTCGAGGGGAAATTTTATCAACAAAAACCTTATAAACAATATGGCGAATATAAAGAATTGCCTTAAAATGAAAAACCGGATCATCGGACGGATGGAAACCGAGTTTTCGAAAGCGAGCCGTTACAACTCCATTTCGGAGAAAAACAGACGGCCTTACAGTGTGTTTGAGTCCTTGAAAAACTACGAGGACCTGGCGATGGAGTTAGTGGAACTAAAGACCAAGCTACATGAAGCGAACGTAAAGGGAGGAATGTTACAGAAAATATTCCTGCTTGCGGAATTGAAGACAGAAGCGAATAAGTTACAAAACTTAGATTGCGCTGAGGGACTAGTAACTAGCCGCTATGATAGTACCGAAACGATTAAGACGGCGGAAATGACCGTGGAGGTAAGAGACGCGATAGTGTTAGGTCTTCAAGATCGCATCGTTGCGATTGAGGAAGAGTTAGACCAGTTTAACCACGAAACGGTTATAGCCGGAGTGTAAAAAGTGGGCGCTCATAAGGAGCGCCCTATACAATATTGTTAGGGGGAGAGAATAGTTAGAGATCAGCACCCATTTATAGCCCTATCGCACAGCTATTGATAGTCGATCTAGAACCTGCATTCTAAAGTCATGAGTCCAAGAGTCAGCATTGCTAACCTGTCAGAAACTCAGCGTTCTTTCAAGCTAATCTTAATTATCCTTGAACCCTAACATTTTATTAATCTATTAACCTAAAAACCTATCCATCTATGACCCAAACCGAATATAATTTATTGCTTGACGTACTAGCCATTGAGACTTGCTCGCGAGAGGAGGATCAGCTAATTGAATTTTTGCTTGCGTTTTTTGAGAAACACCAGATTCGTGCGTGGCGGGATGAAATAGGGAATGTGTATGCCGAAAAAGGGGAGGTGGGAACTTACCAAAAATATCCTTTGGTCGTAGCTCATACGGATACGGTTCACCGTATTCACGGGAAGAAGATCATCCCTAAGAAATTGCTTTTACCTAATTATGCGGGGGAATTAAAGCCTGCCTTGAAGGGATTTGATGCAACTGATAATCCGGTAGGTTTAGGGGCTGATTGCAAGGTTGGAATTGCAAATTGTTTGATTCTGTTTTTACGGCAACCCGTATTAAAGGGTTTCTTTCCAGTACAGGAAGAGATAGGTGCGCGAGGTGCAGAGAAAGTAGATGTTGCCTTTTTAACAAATGTCGGCTATGCGATTGAGTTCGATAGCCCGGCGAATACCTCCTCGATTACTTTAGGGAATAAATTGATGTTTAACCCGGAAGATGAGAATGGTTTGGGCAGAATTTGGACTGGATTGTTATTAGAATTCTCTGAGAACAGAGAAACTGAGTTTACATTAGAGCAACATTCGTATACGGATATTGTCAAATTGCGTCCCCATTTTTCCTGCATCAATGTGCCAGTAGGGTATTATTTATACCATACGACTGACGAGTATTTAGTAGAGGAGGAGGCGTTTATGGCGTTGGATTTAGGGGAGGAGTTAATTAAGCGTGCGGGTTATCGGTATTATAACGATGAACCACACCCTAGAGTGAATCGATTGATTATCCAGTTTAATTTAAATACCATGGAAATAACCGGAGAACTATGATGGAAGAAAAAGAATACCTGATAGAGGAGGTACGAAGAGATAATCGGGCCTATCAATTTTTGAGCGATGAGTGGAGAGCAGATCCGGATGTGGCTCGTGCGAGTATTGAAAAGCACGGAATAACTTTAGCTTTTGCGCCTTTGTGGATGAAGTCTGATAGGGAATTAGCGATGTTAGCCGTGAGCGCAAAGGGATCAGCGATTGATTTTGTACATCCGGATTTAGTGAAAACGGATTTGGAATTGTGCGTTAAGGCTATTGAAATGGAATCGGATATGATCGATTCTTTAAGCCCTGACATGCGAATGCAAGAGGAGGTGTTACTCGCTTTATTAAAAAATAATTGGGGGTCAAGGGGCTTTAAACGGTATGTTCCAGATTCATTGCTGAGAAATAAAGCGTTTATGAAAAAAGTGGTAGCCATTAATGGCCGTATGCTAGAGCTAGCCACTTCTAAGGTATATATGGATCCAGAGGTAGCCTGCATTGCAGCTCGAAATTGTGGCCGCTTTGCCTTCAAGCACTTGGATATTTGCTTAGAAATGCCCGAAGTAATGCAGGAGTTTGAGCGATTGCAACAGGAATGCGAAGCAAAAATGGATGCCTTTATTGAAGAAAAAGACCGGAGAAAGAAGGAGAAAATATATTGGGAAATGATAAAATACGAGTCTGATTTAGGAATTCGCTCCATTCGTTCTTCGGATTATGTCTACTCAGAAACAGAGGAGGTGCTAGAAAAAGAGCCTAAAGGAATTCGCCTCTTTATGATGAGTGATGAAAAATCAATGGAGGCATTTGCTGGACCAGATGGGGAGGATCCGATGCGAATTGATGCTTTGTTCCATACGGAGAACACGAGTTTTGGTGGGTTTAGTTATTCGCTATCTACACAATTAAAACAAACCTTGCATCTGAATGCGACTCTGGTGAGTACCCCGGTGATTGATCGTTCGTCTACTGTATCCATTCGTGAGCAAGCTTCGGCGATTACGAGAGAAATTCTAGATACCTGTAAGCAAAATAATTGGCATCGCATTCGCTTGACAAACTTTACGTATTTGAAGTCGAGTCAGTTTGAGACTTTTTGGGGTATTGCGTTAGAGATTCAGGCGCAGGAGGATGATCATGCCTTAACCATTTATATGGATATCGATCCAGACTTTGTGAAGTCTAAACATGGGGATCAGTTGGATGTATTAAGAGGGCCAAAATAGCGGACATATTTCGCATACTTAATTTGAAACCGAGAGCGTTTGCCGGTTAAGTGTTGTGACCAAACGGTGTTTTGGATATCCTTTCCAGACGGAAGATTTTGTAACTCAGGATTTAGCATTTTATAAGTCCTGAGTTTCCCTTTTTCTGAGAAAACATCTTGTTTCACTTTGGCTTTCCAATGCTCCACTTCATCCTCCGTAATGACGGGTCTGCCGGAAATGAAATTGATGCCTAAAAACTCGAAATCTTCCGAGAAAGGATCGATGATTTTACTCTTCTCTGCAGATAAGCTAAGGCTCAGCTGCGCGAGTTCGTCGATTAGCTTTTGTTTGATAGTAAGCGGGTCAAAGTCTTTAGGAATCACTA
>CAJCBY010000376.1 GCA_903960725.1 uncultured Cytophagaceae bacterium
CGAACAGGGACGTAATTTCTCGAATAAGATTTGGAATGCATTCCGACTTTTACGCGGTTTAGAGGTTGTTCCAGGATCCTCTTTACCAGAACACGTATTAGCTACGGCTTGGTTTGAGTCCAAATTAAACCAAACCATCATCGATGTTCAAGACCACTTCAGTAAATTCCGAATCTCAGATGCCCTATTAAGCATTTATGAGTTGGTTTGGGATGATTTCTGTGGTAAATATTTAGAGATCATTAAGCCGGCTTACCAAAGCCCTATTCATGCAGACACGCTCAATGCGGCTCTTGGTTTATTCGACTCATTAATGCGTTTAATGCATCCATACATGCCATTTATTACGGAAGAGATTTGGCAGGTGATCGATGAACGCGCGGCAGCAGAATCCATCTGTAAAGCTGAATTCCCGTTAGCGGGTCCAGTTAATGCTGCGTTAGTCGCTCAATTCGATGTAGTTTTCGAAGTGGTAACGAAAGTTCGCGAGATCCGTAATTCGAAGCAATTGTCCCCTAAATTAGCGTTAGCTCTTCATATTAAAGCTGAAAACAAGGCTGCTTATGCGTCTGTAGAAGCTATCATGATGAAGCTAGCGAATTTAGAATCGATCACCTTTGTAGCGGATGCCGTAGCAGATGCGCAAACCTTTGTGGTGAAATCAGATCAATTCTTTGTTCCTTTAGCGAACGATGAAGATCCAGCTGTCGTGAAGGCAGAATCGGAGAAGGAATTGGTTTACTTGTTAGGTTTCAAAAAATCAGTGGAAGCGAAATTAGCGAACGAGAAATTCGTAACAAATGCCAAAGCGGATTTAGTGGAGCGGGAAAGACAGAAGTTAGCGGATGCAGAAACGAAGATTCAGTCCCTACAAGAATTACTAGCTCGTTTAGGATAATGAAATTTCTTTACGCACTTAGTTTCAGTTTGCTACTTTGGTCCTGTTCAAAAGAGAAGGAGGCGAAAAGTATTCCTGAAATTAAATGGGATTTTCAGCGAATTGAACGCGATATGGCAGCGGCAAAATCGGATGCTGAGATGGCGACTTTATTGAGTAAACACCCGGAAATAAGTATCGGTTATTTTAGTGCTAGTCCAGAAAAAACACCTTATTTAGCCCACGATCTATTTCGGCTGTATGCAAACCCGGCCTTGCGTAAGTTCTATGACCAAAGCCAGGAGATGGCATTTTTTGGTGGAGATGCACTAGAAAAAGAATTAAAAGAGGCATTTACAAAAATTCAAGATGAATTCCCGGGTGTAAAAACACCGAAGATAAGAACGGTATTCTCTGGTTTTGGCGGCGTAGGGGGAGGCGAATTTACGGCACAAAATCTAGTCGTATCCGACTCCTTAATTATTATAGGACTCGACTTCTTTATGGGCGTGCGCGGCCTGTATAAAGCGCCTAATGTCTATGAATACCAGATGCGTCGCTTGGAACCAAAAGCAATGGTTGCCCAAGTGATCCTCCAATATTCTGCCTTGTTGATCAAACAAACAGAGAACGATGCGAGTTTATTAAGCGATATGATTTGGTATGGAAAAGGATACGTTTTTACGAAAACTATTTTACCTTCCGTACCTGATAGTCTCATTTTTGGTTATACTCAACAGGAAATTGCGGAGACGAATGCCTTCCAAAAAGAAGTTTGGGAACATTTTATCGATCGCAAATTATTGTTCAGTAGCGATAAAAACGTCAAGGCAAAATACCTTGATGATCGTCCCAAAACCACCGAAATTGGTCCCGCCTGCCCAGGTAGCATCGGTCGTTGGTTAGGCTGGCGAATTGTGGATTCCTATTGGAAACAAAAGCCCAAACTTAGTTTGGCAAAGATTTTGACCGACCCAGAAGCCAATCGATTATTCCTCGATTCAGGCTACCGCGGCGAAGCAGATAAAAAATAAGATGGCAAAAAAACAACACGGTGATATAGGCGGAGGAGTAGATCCAAAAGATGCCGTTAAAGTCAGTAAACAAGGTCTTTCTAAGGCCATTAAGATTTTTCAATTCGTCATACCCTACAAATGGACCTTCATCGTGGGTATGGCTTTCCTGTTGCTTTCTAATCTAACGACCCTTAGTTTCCCCCTACTAATCGGAGAAATGACCAAGGTGATTGAAGGAAAATCGGAGTATAAAATCAACGAAGTAACCCTATTTTTCTTCGCGGTTTTAATCGTTCAAGCCATCCTGTCCTTCTTCCGCATCTATACATTCGCGCAAGTATCAGAGAAAGCGATGCGCGATGTCCGTCAGACATTATACGCTAAAATCATCACCCTTCCCATCTTTCACTTCGAGAAAAGACGCGTTGGGGAATTGATGAGCCGTATCACATCAGATATCACGCAATTACAAGATGTGTTATCAATTACCCTAGCAGAATTTTTTCGGCAAGTATTTACACTCGTGGGTGGCGTTGCACTTATTACTTACATCTCCTGGAAGCTGACTTTATTTATGCTAGCGACTTTCCCAGTATTGGTGATTTCAGCTATCGTATTCGGTAAATTCATTCGGAAGATCTCCAAAAAAGCGCAGGACGAACTCGCAAATACGAACATCATTGTCGAAGAAACATTAACATCAATCCAGGCTGTTA
>CAJCBY010000377.1 GCA_903960725.1 uncultured Cytophagaceae bacterium
AGCCAATTTTGCATTTTTTACCAAGAGTTTAAATTTTTTATTGTGGCGAAAATTATGACATAGGCCAATTTTGCAAAAAGTCCTTTTAAACCGCCCCTTCAGTCAACCTCTCCGCATTCTCCGCAATCCTCAACTGCTCAATAAAGTCAGCGATTTCACCGTCCATTACGACCGGAAGATTGTAAACGGTTAGGCCAATGCGGTGATCGGTTACGCGGCCCTGAGGGTAATTATAGGTTCTGATTTTGTCCGAACGGTCTCCAGTGCCCACCATCGATTTACGATTGCCTGCGATTTCGGCATTGCGTTTAGCTAATTCAATTTCATATAAACGAGAACGGAGAACCGTCATCGCTTTGTCAAAGTTCTTGATTTGAGAACGTTCATCCTGGCACTGTACCACTAAACCGGATGGAATGTGGGTGACACGAACGGCAGAATAAGTCGTGTTTACGGACTGGCCACCCGCTCCTGAAGAACAGAAGGTGTCTTTCCGAATATCATTCATATTAATTTGAACGTCGACCTCATCTGCTTCTGGCATCACGGCAACGGTGGCTGCAGAGGTGTGGATTCGACCGGCAGATTCGGTTGCTGGAACGCGTTGAACGCGGTGAACACCGGATTCAAATTTCATTTTGGCATATACATCTTCGCCCTGAACGGACGCGATAATCTCTTTATAACCACCTGCGGTACCGTCGGTGAAGTCCATGATTTGGAACGTCCACCCCATTTTTTCTGCATAACGTTGGTACATGCGGAAGATGTCTCCGGCAAAAATGGAGGCCTCGTCACCACCTGCTCCGGCACGAACTTCGAGGATACAGTCTTTGGAATCGTTCGGGTCACGAGGGATTAACATCTCTTTTAACACCTCCTGCATTTCTTTTTCTGCTGGAACTAATTCTTCTAATTCCGCTTTAGCCATGTCGCGAAAATCCTCATCTTTTTCCGTAGCGATCACTTGTTTAGCCTCCTCGATGGAGCCTAGCAAGTTTTGGTAGGCCAAATATTGGTCCACGATCTTTTGCAAATCCTTGTATTCCTTACTCAAGGTCTTGAATTTCTTCAAGTCCGATACCACCTCTGGCATCGCAATTTGTTGTTCTACTTCTAAAAATCTTTCTCGGATGGCCTCTAGCTGCTCCAGCATAACATTTTGGTTTTAAAAAACGTTGCAAAGATAGTAATTAAATCCATTGCCCTTTGCCCTCGTTTAGAATACCTTTGCATAAAATCTCCAAACGATGAAACACGCCCCACTCCTTTTCGCTTTAATCGCACTGCAAGCCTGTGATTTTTCCAAACGTATCGATACCGCTGCGGCCGTCAAGGAAATGAAGGCTAGACAAGTGAAGCGCGTTTTGCCTCAAGACATTGTCAATCAAGTGGATACCTGGGGGCAAGAAATTCAATCGAAAGGGGCTGCGAAATTAGATAGTGCGACGAAAGCGCTTCTGATTACCGTACGTGTAGGTGCTCCAGCCTCCTTAAAAGCGTCATTTAAAGATGTGAAGATGGTTGAGATAATGGATGCCTTGGATTATTCATTGGGCCAAAAGCAGGAAATTCCTCCGTCTATCCAAAAAAATACCGCAGGGGATAGCTTGTACTATTTTTATCCGTCTGAAACGGGCAAAATCACTGTCCTAGGATTCGCAAAAAACATCGTGATCCAAAACATGGACCGCCCCTTGATTAAATAAGGTTTCGCTCGAGAATCTGATTAATTTGAAAATTCACTTCACGTAAATGTGGGTCAGAAATTTCCTTTGAGAGTGGGTTTCCCGTAAAGAAGGCTTGAACGTGTTGTTGCACTAGTCCATGCAATAAACTGGGCTCTAATTCGATCGATTGCAATAATTCTTGCGCGTGTGACCACAGGTTTTGGGTTAAAACACCCGCCAAAAGCATCGCCTTGTGAATCTTCTTGCGCTCTTCACCACTGACTAAATACATAGCATCTGTGATATCTTTTGCGAGTGCCACTAAGGTATTTTGAGTTTCCTCCACCAATACTTCTAGGCAAATCGGCATCTGATCTAGTTTGATTCTTCGTCCCGTTTCGAGATGCTGAACTGGGAAAAAAACTCCCATCTGGTTCGTGCTTTCGCGCGCTGGATCGTATAATAAATTAGCCTCCGCTAAAGAAAAAGTGCCTGTTACGAGAATGAGAGTGGCGTATTTTGGCAATAATAATTCTTTCAACACCTCTGAATAGGCTGATTCTGGAACGCACAAGAAAAATACGGTGGCTGCCGAGTCAGAGAAATCGAGATCTTCGTGGACTTTCGCATTGTACAAATAAGACACAACCTCTTTTGCCTTCGAGGGCTCGCGACTAAATACTTCTTGAACTGAATTTCCGGCATTTTCTAATGCCTTTGCGATGTGCCAGGTAACGTTTCCTGCACCGATAAACGATATTTTAAAACTCATGTGGTGGTCTCCAGTTTAGCCCCAACGAACGGGGCCCATTGTTGATCCAAAATTCCAGAAAAATTTCGCAAAAACATAACAAAAGATGGTCTAAATGGCTGGCGTGCTAAAACCATTCCCGCTTCCTCCGGCGTCATATACCCTTTCTTTGAATTGCAATACTTGCACGCGGTCACTAAATTATCCCAGGAAGTGCGCCCCTGACGTGATTTGGGCAAAACATGATCCATCGTCAAGAAATCTTTCGAACCACAATATTGGCAGGTATGGTTATCCCGTTTCAAGATGTTTTGGCGATTTAACATCACCCCTTTGAACGGAAAATAGACATAACGCTGCAAACGAATGACTGAGGGATAGGGAAATGTTTTTGAAACGGAATGCAATTTTTCAGTGGTGGATTCTGCGACTAATTCTGCCTTATTTAGATAGACCAAAAGAAAGGCCTTAGGCATGGAACAAATCGTAAGCGCGCTGTAATCCTGATTTAAAACTAACACTTTCTGAGCCATAGACAAACCGTTTTAATTTGCTTAACAATTTAAATAATAATCGGCTGATTTGGAAGAGTTTAACATGGGTTTTTTGTTAAGAATTCAAGGAATTAGGTCCTATTTCGTAGATTTGCCTAAATTAAATAAATGCCCATGTCCACTTTATTGGAAAAAATCAAGCAGCTTTCATCCGAAATCACTCCTGAAACCCTAGCAAATCGCCACCATATTCACGCGAATCCAGAGCTATCCTATCAGGAATTTCAGACGCAGGCATATGTTTTAGAACAACTTGAACGCATGGGTATTCAGGCCAAAAAAATCGCCACCACCGGCCTTATCGCCGAAATCAAAGGCAAAAACCCCTCCAAAAAAGTCGTAGCCCTTCGCGCCGACATGGATGCCTTACCCATTCTGGAAACGAACGACGTACCCTATAAATCCAAAAACCCAGGCGTCATGCACGCCTGCGGTCACGATGTCCACACCGCGTCCCTTTTAGGCACTGCCCACATTTTACAACAGGTCCGCGGCGAATTCGAAGGAACCATCAAATTACTCTTCCAGCCGGCAGAGGAAAAAGCCCCAGGCGGAGCAAGCATTATGATTAAAGAAGGCGCCTTGCAAAACCCGAGACCTACGAGTATTTTTGGCCAACACGTGGCGACCAATGTTCCCGTTGGAAAAATCGGTTTCCGCGAAGGAATGTACATGGCTAGCACAGACGAATTATACATCAAAGTGATCGGTAAAGGTGGCCACGGCGCCATGCCCGATGCTTGCATTGATCCAATAGTCATCGCCTCCCACATCATCGTGGCGATGCAACAAATCATTTCGAGAAATAAGAATCCAAAACTCCCATCCGTCTTAACTTTAGGCAAAATCGAGGGTCTAGGTGCCACAAACGTCATTCCAGACGAAGTTAATATCGCTGGAACTTTCCGTGCCATGGACGAAACCTGGCGCGCAGAAGGCCTAGAGAAGATGAAAAAACTCGCCGAAGGCATCGCCGACGCCATGGGTGGCCGTGCTGAATTCGAGGTTTTAAAAGGATATCCTTTCTTACAAAATAATCCTGAACTAACCCGCCGTTCAAAAGCTGCAGCCATCGAATATATGGGCGCCGAAAATGTGGTGGATTTAGACTTATGGATGGCAGGCGAAGACTTCGCTTTTTATACCCACCACGTGGATGCGTGTTTCTACCGTTTAGGAATTCGCAATGAGAAAAAAGGAATTACGAG
>CAJCBY010000378.1 GCA_903960725.1 uncultured Cytophagaceae bacterium
CTGTTATGATACCTGAGAATTTGACGTCAGTAGATGAAATATCTGCGATTCTTCAAAAAGGATTTGATAAGAAAAAGTCCTCTTCGATTGTTGTGGTGGCCGAGGGAGATGAGGAAGGGAATGCTCAGATTGTAGCTAAGAAGATAAAAGATAAAATGGGGGAAAACCTGGATATACGGGTGACCACTTTAGGACACATTCAAAGAGGGGGAATTCCGACAGCATCTGACCGTATTTTGGCAAGTCGACTTGGTTTAGGTGCTTTAGAAGGTTTATTGCGTGGGGAGAAAAATGTGATGGCAGGGGTTGTGAATAACCAGTTAGTCTATACACCCTTTCACGATACGATCACGAAGAAAAAACCGGTCTCAGAAGATTTAATTCGAATGGTTGAAATTTTGTCTACTTAGGCAAATCCGACGATTTTATAAATCAAAAAACCAGCTACTTCTCTGATTAATTCAGCGATTTTAGTCAGATTTCGTTCCTCAGGAACAATTTTATCAAGGATACCTGAATAGGTATCCTTTTTCTTTATATCTGCTGGAAACACATCTATTTTGAATCCTTCTTTTACATAGCAAGCTTTGGCTCGGGGCATATGCATAGCAGAGGTAACAAGTAACATTTTTTCTCCAAAAAATGGCGCTAGCATTTTCTTCGTATTTACTGCATTTTCATGCGTATTTCTAGCTTGTTCTTCTAAATAGATATCTTTTTCATTCACTCCCATGGAGATGAGTACCTCTTTTACTTTTTTACTCTCTTGGGTTGCATCAATTTTTAGGCCTTTGATATTTACATTTCCTCCTGTAATCAAAATTCGTTTAACTTTTCCTTGCTTGTACAACAACAGGGGTTGAATAAAACGATCTGCTGTTTCTCCTGTTCGATAACCATCACCGGCACGCATCATTCCACCACCTAGAATAATGCACCATTGGTAGGATTGTTTTAATTGAACTTGAGGACTTTCGTAGGCTAGGTAACATTGATTTACAAACCACCCATTGCTCAAGAGAAGTAATAGGCCTACCGTAGAGACTATGAAACGTTTTGAAAAGCGGCTAAAGTAGGCGAGCCCTAGTAAAATGAATAACCAACAAATAGGTTGAAGTAAAAAGTCGAGTATTTTAGAAAGGATAAAAAACATCGTAAATTTGATAGTTAGTCCACAAATTTATTCTAATACTTATGAAAGTAGTCGGTTCTCTTCTTTTTATTTTTCTCTATTCGATAAATAGCTTCGCTCAATACGATATTAAGGGAAAAATTAAGGGTCTATCTAAATCTGAGGTGTATTTAGCACATTATTTTGGCTATAATCAGCAGGTAATTAAAGATACGGCTATTGCGAATGTGAATGGGGAGTTTCAATTTAAAGGTTCCGAGCCTTTACCTAAGGGTTTGTATCTTATTTCCTTCTTGAAATCAAAGTATATTGATGTAGTAGTAGAAGAGGCAAACTTTTCTTTTTCACTTGATACGATAGATGTAATAAATACGGTCTCCTTTGAAGGCTCTCCTGAAAATTCCGCATTTTACACCTTTCAACGTAAGATGAATGAGTTGTATATACAACTGAATCAACCTAATCTGACGGTTAATTCTAAAAAGGAGTTGCAAAAAAAAGTACAGGATTTTCAGCAAGAATGGAAAACGGCAAATGCATCCTTATTTGTATCTAAATTAGTGCTATCCTCTTTTGATCCTGAGATACCAGTTTATAAAGGGGCTTTGAAGTCTAAATCTGATTCGGTCTCCATGCAAATGTATCAATACCAATACTATAAAAAGCATTATTTTGACGGTCTAGATTTAGGTGATGAGCGAATGGTTAGAACGCCTTTTTTACAACGAAAATTAGAGCGTTTCTTTACTGATTTAGTGGTTCAAGATCCTGATTCGATAGCAAGAGAAGCAGATTTAATTTTATCAAAGGCATCTGATACCGATGTGCGTCGATATATTATCTATAAAATTGCAAGTACTTATGAAAATAACCCCATTCTGGGTACAGAGGGAGCTTTTGTTCATTTAGCTGAAAAATATTACATCGGAGAACCTGCCTTGTGGGATTCTACTACAGTCAGGCGGATGAAAGAACGTATAGCCATTCTAAAACCTTTGTTAGTCGGCAAACCATTTCCTAAGATGCAATTAACAGACGTTGTTGGTAAGGAAATCAATATTAATGCATTGCCTTTCAAGTATACGGTTGTATTTATCTATGATCCTGATTGTAGCCATTGTAAACAGGAAACGCCTAAATTAGTGGCTTTGAATAGTTATTTTAAGTCAAAGAATGTGGGAGTCGTAGCAAGTTCCATTGTTCGGGATAAAGTGGCCTGGAAGAAATTTATTGATGAGTTTAAAATTAATTCATGGACGAATGGTATCGATGTCCACTTAAATCCCAAAACTGGTAAGGAAGAATATTATACTGATTTCAGAAACAGTTTTGATGTTTATTCTACGCCTATTGTGTATGTATTGGATCAACAAAAGAAGATTGTAGGGAAGAGAATTCCGGTTGAAAACCTAAAAGAATTCATTGAATACCTAGAGAACCGACGTACGAAGATTGGTAATTAATCTATTTTTTGAATTTATACTGCGTTTTGTACTTTAAACGAGTTTTCTGGTAGAAATTACGGCTGAATTTAGGGCTACTTTCTAAGGAAAGTTTTTGGTAGGGAATAAGCATTAATTCGTTCTCAAAACCGACAATTTTTATCTTGACTCGAATCAATCCTACGTTGATTAAACCTATTTTTTTAGCCGCTGCAGGCGATAAATCAATGATCCTTCCTTTACTGTAGGGGCCCCTATCATTTATTCTAACTATAACTGATTTTCGATTAGAGAGATTAGTAACTTCAACTAAGGTATTAAAGGGAAATTTTTTATGAGCTGCCGTTAATTCTACTTTATTTAGCCTTTCTCCATTGGAGGTTTTTCTCCCGATAAAGAAGTTAGCGTAATAGGACGCAACGCCTATCTTTTCATACCCTAGTTCTTGCGCTTGTGTATTTAGCGGGAATAAGACTACCCAAAATA
>CAJCBY010000379.1 GCA_903960725.1 uncultured Cytophagaceae bacterium
ATGGGAATGGGAAATGAATACATCACAAACAAAGACTTGAGCTCGCTTCGCGTCCTAGGTTCCGTAGGTGAACCATTAAATGTGGAAGCCTGGCATTGGTACAATGATCACGTAGGAAAAGGAAAATGCCCTATTGTAGATACCTGGTGGCAAACCGAAACAGGTGGTCACATGATCTCGCCTATCGCAGGAATCACCCCTTTAAAGCCTGCCTATGCCACTTTACCTCTACCAGGTGTTCAACCTATACTCGTAGACGAAAATGGCAAAGAGATTGAAGGAAATGGTGTCAATGGAAACCTATGTATCAAATTCCCGTGGCCTGGTATCATTCGTACTACCTACGGGGATCACGAACGTTGCAAATCAACCTATTTTTCCACCTATCCTGGACTCTATTTCACCGGGGATGGATGTATGCGGGATGAGGACGGTTATTACCGCATAACGGGTCGCGTAGACGATGTCATGAACATATCTGGACACCGAATCGGAACAGCGGAAGTAGAAAATGCCATCAACATGCACACTGGCGTGGTGGAATCTGCGGTCGTTGGTTTCCCTCATGATGTCAAAGGACAGGGCATCTACGCCTATGTGATTTGTGAACACATGCCTGAGAATGATAGTTTAATGAGGAAAGATATTCTAGCAACCGTGACTCGTGTCATTGGTCCGATTGCCAAACCTGACAAAATTCAATTCGTTACAGGCCTACCTAAAACGCGTTCTGGAAAAATCATGCGCCGTATTTTACGCAAGGTGGCTGAAGGAGAATTTGGCAGCTTGGGTGATACGTCTACGTTGTTGGATCCGGGTGTGGTGGATTCGATTATTTCTGGAGCCCTTTAGGCTTCAGAAATCAAATCTCAAAGTTCAAAGAGCAAAGTTCAAAGGAGGGATCGCCGGTGGCGAAAGTTTATGAAATGTTTAAATGGCATTCTTTGCTCTTTGAACTTTGCTCTTTGAACTTTGAACTTTGCTCTTTGAACTTTGCCTACTGCGCTATATGCCTCTCTAATTTGGCCAAAACATCGAACGCCGTCTCTGCCATCTTATTCCCTTTGTTGTCAAGCAAGGGATTGATTTCAGCTACTTCAAGGCAGACCACTTTGCCGGTCGAAATGAATAATTCAATGATGGCCAGTACTTCATCAGAACTAAAGCCTGATTTTACCGGGGTGCCTGTTCCATACGATATTTGATCGCAATCGAGTGAATCTACATCGAAGGAAACAAAAATTAAATCTACGTCATTTAGCTTTTGGATAGCTTGATTGACACAATTAGCTAAGCCGTCTGAGCGTATTTGTTCTACTTTGAAATGAAGAATTCTTTGTTGTTGAATGATGTTTTCCTCTGCTGATTCATAATCTCGTAGGCCAAAAAACACTAAATGATCACTCGAAAATTTAGGTTCCGGCAATCCAATATTTTTCAAAGCGTTCCAAGATTCAACTGTTTCTTTCGAGACATCATTTACGGCACAATCCAGATTATCTAACTTCATCGCGGCCGCTAATGGCATGCCGTGAATATTTCCAGACGGAGACGTGTAAGGGGAGTGTAAATCAGCATGTGCATCGATCCAAACGACACCTAGTTTTTTATCGGGATAAGCCTTTTTTCTACCACTTATTACACCCAAGGCAGAAGAATGATCCCCTGATAAAACAATGGGAAAATACTTATTTTCTAAAGTGGAGGAAACGTAGCCACATACGCGTTCGCATTGCTGTACGACATGATCAATCCTTTTGGCAAAGCTATTGGTATTCTTCTG
>CAJCBY010000380.1 GCA_903960725.1 uncultured Cytophagaceae bacterium
GGTGGTTTTGACTTGGGGATCCGTCCCTGTTTTAGCGGCTGACGCACAACCGCACTGGGATTTGATCAAGAAATACGACATCATCGATTTCGATTTAGGTAATAAAATAACCGGTGCTGGATTCCCAGTTTATAAGGGGAAAGGCGCGCGTTTACAACGGGCACTAATTAATTTCTTCTTAGATGAAGCGATCAAGGCGGGTTATTATGAGATACAACCTCCTATCTTGATTAATGAAGAATCGGGTTTTGGGACAGGACAGTTGCCGGATAAAGAAGGCCAAATGTATGTCACAAAAGAGGAAGGTTTATTCTTAATCCCTACCGCTGAGGTGCCTATCACGAACTTATACCGTGATGTGATTGTGAACGAGAAAGAACTACCAATCAAGAACGTGGGCCACACGCCTTGTTTCCGTCGCGAAGCAGGATCTTGGGGCGCACACGTACGTGGCTTGAACCGCTTACATCAATTCGACAAGATAGAAATCGTTCAAATCCACAAACCAGAAAATTCCTATGCAGCACTAGAGGAAATGTCTTTGCACGTGCAAGGATTACTTCAAAAACTAGGCTTACACTACCGCGTCTTGCGTTTATGCGGTGGAGATATGGGATTTGCGTCGGCGTTAACATATGATATGGAAGCTTGGTCAGGTGCCCAAAACCGTTGGTTAGAAGTTAGCTCCGTGAGTAATTTTGAGACTTTTCAAGCGAACCGCTTGAAGTTGAGAACGAAAATCGATGGAAAATCGATCTTGTGCCATACGTTAAATGGATCGGCTTTGGCCTTACCACGCATCGTGGCATCTATTTTAGAAAACAACCAAGGTCCAGATGGAATCAAGATTCCAGAGGTTCTAGTTCCTTATACGGGCTTTACACACATCAACTAAAGCCCTTCTACACTCAATCGGAAACCCTCGCCGTGCAGATTCAACAGCTGGACGCGAGGGTCTTCTTTTAGCATCTTGCGCAACTTGGTCATATACACGTCCATGCTTCTAGCATTGAAATACGTATCATCTCCCCAAATCAATTTCAAAGCATAACTGCGACTCACCGGTCGACCCAGATTCTCACACAGGAGCTTCATTAACTCATTCTCCTTAGGTGTAAACTTCAACTCCGTTTCACCGATACTTAAGCGCATTTTCCCAGGAATGTAGGTGTAATTTCCTAAGGATATTACCTCCGCTAAACTAGGAACTGATTTGTCAGAATGGCTTCGGCGTAGAATAGCCTCCATTCGAGCGACCAACACTTCCATCGAGAAGGGTTTGGTTAAATAATCGTCTGCTCCTACTTTAAAACCTTGCAAGGTGTCTTCTTCCATCGACTTCGCTGTCAGAAAAATGATGGGTACTTGTTGGTGATTTGCTCTGATGTCTTTGGCCAAAGAAAAACCATCTTTCTTAGGCATCATCACATCTAAAAGGCATAAATCGAAGGCCCCTTTAACGAATAAATCAAGCGCTTCGTCCCCATTCTGGGCCCATGAAACGGCATATCCTTTCTTTTTCAAGAATTCGGTTAACAATAATCCCAAATTTGGATCATCCTCAGCAACTAAAATTTCAGGCGTTTTAGACATAGGGCAAATAGATTTCAAATGAACTTCCTTCTCCTAATTTACTTTTAACGTGTACTTTCCCACCGTGTGCCTCCACAATTTTCTTCACGTAACTAAGGCCTAAACCAAAGCCTTTCACATTGTGCACATTACCCGTAGGCACCCGGTAAAATGCATCAAAAATAGCAGACAATGCTTCTTTAGGCATGCCCATTCCTTGGTCTTTCACGGTGATCAAAATGCCTTGATCCTGCGGTCGGGCATCTATTTCAACCTTCGGATTGGAAGGACTATACTTCACTGCATTATCGATTAAATTATTCAAGACATTGGATATATGAACCTCATCCAGCGATATAGCCGAGGGTAAATTATCCAAACGTAACGCTAAGGTCCCATTCACCGAATCAATTAATGGACCATTAATTTCCGCAACTTGCTGAATCAATACGCTCATATCTACAGATTTGCGCTTGAGAGTGATCTCTTCACGCTCCATTTGGGCGGTTTGCAAAACGCGTTCCACTTGTTGACCTAAACGCGTATTTTCATCTTTTATAATTCCTAAATAGCGCAACATCGACTCGTTTTTACCGGGCTTTAATTCCTCTTGTAATAATTGCGTCGCTAATGAGATCGAAGTTATGGGCGTCTTAAACTCGTGCGTCATGTTATTGATGAAATCATTCTTCACTGTGGCTAGTTTCTTTTGCCGCAAAATGGTTAAAACCGCGAAATAGAAACAGCCAATCATGACCAATAATAACAAGCCTGAACCCGCTAAACTAAGGCCCATTGTTTGCCAAATAAAGGCAGCACTATCTGGAAAATAGATTTTCAAGACATTTTTAGATGGATGCAAATCATTCGGAAATAAGTCAGCTTCAAATACTTTCTTTTGATCCTTAATTTCAGGGGATGAAGTGTAAATCCATGATTTAGGCGAATTTTGAATACCAAAGGAATAGTCTAACGCCACCCCTTTATCATGCAATTCTTTTTGAATCAAACTATCTAAGTAAGCCGGCTGAAGACGCTGCAGAATCGGCCTTTCCTTGAATAAGAAGTCAGAAAAAACTTCTTTCGCCAGCTGCGTTTTCTTCAGTACCTTTTCCAAATCCGCGCGCTCAGATTTTTCTTTCTCGAGCTTTTTCAAAGACTGCGAATTTTTATCCTCTTGGCTTTGATTTTGACGGTCAGGTCGACGCCTCATTTTTAGCAGCGCTTTCATTTGCTCCCGCTTAAACATCCGATTCATAGCCGCCTGCGCCTTTAAGCGTTGACGAGTTTCTTCCGGATCTTCATCCACCGTATATTCTTCCGTTACCTCTGCTAATTGTCCATTAGGTAACATAAATGATTTCTGTACAAATACGACTTGTTGCTGAGGAGGTAACAGAATAGGATGCTCTTCAGGCGATGCATTTTCTGTTGTTGTGAGTGGTCTAGCCTTCTTTTTAGGCTTCACAGGAGGATGTGCAGCGATGGCATCTAACCTTTTTTGACGTTCAGCTATGACTAAAATCTCCTGTTTTTCTAGTTTTCTAACCACCTGCTCAAGGCTATTGCGCACATCTATGGCAAAATTCTCTCGCTTTGTTTCTAACATAAAACGCAACCAATAGGCTTGAAACCCAATTAATCCTAAGAGGGCAAAAGACATCAAGGCAATCAATAAGCGTATTTTACGTTTCGACATGGGGTCAATAATTGAATGCAAATGTAAGAGATAAATAGCAGCCGCTCATCACATTAACACTCTTTAACATTTTCAATACAATGGCTTTTCGTAAGTTTGCACCGGATCAAAAAACAAAATTTATGAAAATCCTATTTGTTACTGCTTTAGCCGCTTGCATTTCAACAGCCGCTTTTGCGCAAGAAAAAAAAGAAGCAACTGTAAAAATTGTCATCAATGAAAACGGGAAAGAGCGGGTGATTGAGAAAAAATTTAGTGATCTAGATCAAGCAGATGCTGAAGCTAAAAAATTAAGCGACTCCTTAGAAATTACTGTAAATACCTCAGGTGGCAAGAGAAAAATCATTCGAATGGATGTAAATAAATCTCATTCAACAATTTCAGGCCAACCTGGTAATGTCATCATTGAAAGAGTCGAGGGAGACAAAGAAGGGGGACCCAATAAACGTATGATTATTCGCCGTGGCGGACCTATGATGGGTGGACCAGCAGCTCCTGGTGCTCACGGAAATGAACCTAAAGTAATGATCTTCCGAGGAGAAGATGGTCCGGAAGGAATGCCTGGTGAATTTTCGTTTGAAATGGATGGCCCAATGGGTGGTCCAGGAATGAAGTTGAAAGGCTTAAAGAAAATGATGAAGGAAAATGGATCGAAAACCATCCAAGGTCTTTCAGGGAAGCAAAATCAACCATTTAATGGCAAATTAAATGTTCGCTTTAAGGCTCCTCAAAAAGGAAATGTAACGATTGCTGTTTCTGATGTAAACGGAAAAGAAATCGCTACAGAAACAGTAAAAGATTTCCAAGGCGATTACTTGGGTCAAATTGACTTGAAGAAAGCAAGTGCAGGAATATATTTCTTACGCGTGACGCAAGGAAATGATGGCGCTGTTAGAAGAGTAGAAGTAAAATAATCCGCTTAAGGTTTGAGAATGAAAAAGCCTGGAGATTTATTTCCAGGCTTTTTTTATTCATTTATTTCCCCATGTTATAGAGAACAAAGGCATAAGAATCAGCCGTCAGTTCAATCAACTTCGCGGTGTTCGATGAACCGTGACCACTGTTCGTATCGATCCGAATGATCATCGGTTTAGCAGCTGTATTCTTCTCTTGAAGTGTGGCTGCATATTTGAAAGAGTGAGCAGGAACCACGCGATCATCGTGATCTGAAGTGAAGACCATCGTAGCAGGATAGTTCACAGCTTTAATGTTGTGTAGTGGAGAGAAAGAATACAATGCTTTGAATTCATCTGCATTATCGCTGCTGCCATAATCCGCAACCCAGTTCCAACCGATGGTGAATTTTTGGAAACGTAACATATCCATCACTCCCACACCCGGCAAAGCCGCCGCGAACAAATCTGGACGCTGGTTAATCGCCGCACCCACTAATAAGCCTCCATTTGAACGACCTGAAGCGGCTAGATAGGCAGGCGATGTGTATTTTTCGCGAATCAAAAATTCTGCACCCGCAATAAAATCATCAAATACGTTCTGCTTTTTCAATTTCATACCTGCTTCGTGCCATTTCTCGCCATACTCACTACCACCGCGTAAATTCGCCACCACATAGACACCCCCTTTTTCTAACCAAGGGATTAAGCTGGCAGAAAAGGATGGAGTAGAACTGATATTGAATCCACCATAACCATACAGTATAGTCGGATTTTTACCATTCAGCTGAATGCCCTTTTTGCTGACAATGAACATGGGAACTTGGGTGCCGTCTTTGGACGGATAGAACTTCTGAACGACCGTATAATCCGATGGATCGAAGGCTAGGTTGGGCTTTTGGAATACGGTTGAAGTATTCGTCGCTAAATCATAGCGGTAAATTGTAGGTGGAAAATTGAATGAAGAATAGGTATAGAAGGTGAATTTATCCTCTTTTTCTCCACCAAAACCACCAGCATTACCTAAGCCTGGCAAACTGACCGAACCCAATTCTTTTCCGTTGTAATCGTAGCTAATTACACGAGACGTCACATCTTTTAAATAGTTCAGGAACAAACGTTTGCCCACCGTATTTACTCCCTGTAATGGCTCCGGCTTTTCAGCAACAATGGTTTTCCAATTTGTTTTTTCTGGACGCAATGGATCCACGCGGACAATTTTTTTGTTAGGCGCCCCCTCATTCGTTTCTAAAATCAATACATCACCATCGTTATCTATTACGCTAAACTCAAATTTACCTGGTTCCGCCACTACCGGCTTAAACGCTGTTTCCTTTTTAGCAGCATCCAATACCCAAAGTGCATTGCCGTCTAAGCCTTTACCGCGATCCGAAATCGTCAAGAACGCAAAGCGCTCATCATCCGAGGTGCTCACTGTGTGGAAGCGTTGTGGGTTTTTAGGATCCTCATAGATCAATTTATCCTGTGATTGTGGGGTTCCTACCGTATGAAACCACACTTGGTGGTTCTCGTTTTTCGTGCTCAACTCTTTTCCCTTTCCTGGGTCTGGATAGCGCGAATAATAGAATCCATTGCCTTTCCATGCCACACCGCTTACTTTTACCCAGCTCAATTCATCTGCTAGGTTTTTACCCGTTTCCATATCCCGCACATAGTACGTTTGCCAGTCACTCCCGCTCAAACTTAAACCTACGCAGGCATATTTACCTGTTTTATTTAAGGAGAATACCGTTAGTCGAGTTGTACCCTCTTTCGATAGAGTGTTCGGATCGATGACCTGTTCTGGTTTTCCGTTTAAGCCTTTTTGGCGATAAAGTACGGATTGATTCTGCAAACCAGAATTTTTGTAGAAATAATACCATTCTCCTTTGCGGAAAGGGGCAGAAATCTTTTCGTAATTACTTAGCGCTTCGATTCGCTTTTTGAACTCGTCGCGCAACGGAATTTGGTTTAAATAGCCAAAACTGACCTCGTTTTGCGCCTTCACCCAAGCCTTCGTTTCTTCGCTATTATCGTCTTCTAACCAGCGGTATGGGTCTGCCACTTGCGTTCCGTGGTAGTTATCGACGTGATCGATTTTCTTCGTTTGTGGGTATTTCATTTGGGCCAAAGCACTAGCAGAAACGAACATCATTCCTGCGATTACTATTTTTCTTGTTAACATAGCTAAAAATTAAAAGAGGGTTCCTGTCTGCGCTTTGGGCGTAATTCCCACGTGGCGGTAGGCCTTTTCAGTGGCCTCGCGTCCACGCGATGTGCGCTTCAAAAATCCTTCTTGTATTAAAAAAGGTTCATATACTTCTTCGATGGTTTCTGCCTCCTCGCCACATGCCGTAGCAATCGTGGTTAAACCGACAGGGCCACCTTTGAATTTTTCAATGATAGTTAATAGAATGCGGTTATCCATCTCGTCTAGGCCATTTTGGTCTACATCTAGGGCATTCAAAGCAATCTCTGCGATCTTCACATCAATCGAACCGTCCCCTTTCATTTGAGCAAAATCTCGGGTACGACGCAATAAATTATTCGCGATACGCGGCGTACCACGGCTACGTCTGGCGATTTCATACGCACCGGATTCATCGATCGGCATGTCTAAAATAGCGGCAGAACGCTTCACAATTTTAGTCAGCAAAGCGGCGTCATAATATTCTAGACGCGCATTGATCCCAAAACGGGCTCGTAAAGGTGAGGTCAACAGACCCGCTCTTGTCGTCGCGCCTATCAAGGTAAATGGATTCAAACCGATCTGAATGCTTCGCGCATTAGGCCCAGAATCCAACATAATATCAATCTTGTAATCCTCCATGGCAGAATACAAATATTCCTCCACGATCGGATTCAAGCGGTGAATTTCATCAATAAATAAGACGTCGTAAGGCTGTAAATTAGTTAGCAATCCTGCTAAATCAGAGGGTTTGTCGAGGACTGGCCCAGACGAAATTTTTAAGCTAGAGCCTAATTCATTTGCGATAATGTGCGACAAGGTAGTCTTTCCGAGTCCTGGAGGCCCATGCAATAATACGTGATCTAATGCCTCCTCACGTGCTTTAGCCGCACCTACGAAAATCTGTAAGTTATCGACAATCTTTCCCTGTCCGGAAAAATCCGAGAAACTCAAAGGGCGTAACGCTTTGTCAAATTCCTTTTCTTGTGGGTTTAACGATTCAGCATCTCCGGTTAAATAATCTTCGCGCATGGGGAAATCAGGTAAATTGAAATCAAAGATAATTTTTTTATTGGGAAGATTTTATAGTTTTGGAAAACCAAAATAACAACCTCAACCTATGTCATCCATTTTCATCGGCGAACTCGCCGGAACTGCTACCCTATTATACCTCGGAAATGGCGTTGTTGCCAATATGTTATTAAAAGATACCAAAGGGAATGGCACCGGCTTATTAGCCATCGCGGCGGCTTGGGCCTTTGCGGTAACGGTTGCCATCTACGTTTCTACGTATTTCGGAAGCCCTGGTGCACATTTAAATCCCATCGTGACCATCGCAGGATGTGTAAAGTCAGGCGATTGGAGTTTATTTCCTACCTTCATTGGAGCGCAGCTTTTAGGGGCGATGTTAGGGCAATTATTGGTTTGGTTGCACTACAAGCCACACTATGATGTGACGGAAGATAAAGGAGCCATTCGTGCATCCTTTTGCACCGATCCAGCCATTAAAAATACCCCATTTAATTTTATTTCTGAGGCTTTTGCCTCCGCACTTGCCGTGGTCGCTTTGGGCACTTTTTCAACCATTGAAACGGGTTTAGGACCCTTTATGGTCGGTATTTTGGTTTGGGCTGTGGGTCTAGGTTTAGGGGGGACGACGGGCTATGCCATTAATCCTGCACGTGATTTAGGGCCGCGCATTATGCACGCCATTTTACCGATTCCGAATAAAGGGGATTCCGGCTGGGAATATGCTTGGATTCCGGTGGTAGGACCAGCGGCAGGAGCCGTTTTAGGTGCTTTTATTTTGACCCTCAACTAATACACTATGTACGTAGGATCGATCGATCAGGGAACCACGAGTTCTCGTTTTATCATATTTAATAAGGCTGGAGA
>CAJCBY010000381.1 GCA_903960725.1 uncultured Cytophagaceae bacterium
AGTGCAGCTGCGGCAAATCCCAGGATAAAATCGTGTCCTACAAAATCTGGAAAAGGTAAGGCGATGTTGATGATTTCACGCTTAAAGAGCATCGCGTGCCCCATCGCTTTGGTCCCAAAAACATAGTGCAAACCAGTCGGGTAATCGCACAAATGATTGTGATCAGAGAATTTTCCGGTGACTATGCCAGCAGCATCCGTCAAAGCAGAATCCGCGTAGATCATCGAATGCGAACCGATCGCCCCCGCCAACAAGCTGATTTTTTCAGGCATCCACACGTCGTCTTGATCGGATAAGGCAATCATTTCGCCTTTAGCGGCTCTGATTCCGGTTTCGAATGTGGCTAGCAAGCCTTGGTTTGCAGGATTAGTGACTAAGCGAATGCGCTCGTCTTGCAAGGCGTATTCTTGCAAAATTGCTAGAGAAGAATCAGATGAATCATCGTCTACAAAGATGAATTCCAATGTCGGATAGCTTTGAGCCAGCAAACTGTCCGCTTGTTCCCGGAGGTATTTCTCCCCGTTATAGGTGGCCATCACAATGGAAATTAAGGGTGACATTCGGATTATGTTTCTGAAAATTGTCGTAATTTGACCAAAATTTTGATAAAACGCCGCATTGAAAACATATTTTCGCTTATTAAGCTACGCCGTTTCGATTCGCAAGTATGTCTTTCCATACTTCGGATTTTCCTTGCTGGCGAGTTTATTCGGCATTCTAAATTTTACCTTATTAATACCTTTGTTGAACGTCCTGTTCAACCAATCAGCCCCTGAGAATATTCAGATTTACCGAGTACTACCTGATTTTTCGTTAACGCCATCCTATTTTTCGTTCTTATTTAACCACTATTTCTATGGTGCTTTAGAGAATTTTGGACGAATTGGCGCGCTGAAATATGCCTGTGGTGCTATTATGGTGTCTGTTATTTTGTCGAATTTTTTCCGGTATTTTTCCCAAAGAGTTCTCAAAACCGTCGAAGCAGACACGATTGCTTCGTTGCGACAAGCGGTTTTTGAGCGCGCGATTCGTCTTGACCTGAGCTATTTTACGGAGCAGAAAAAGGGTAACCTAATGTCTCGTTTAACGACGGACGTTCAGGAAGTGGAGAATAGTATCGGTCGCGCCTTTACAGCTACTTTCAAGGAGATTTTTACGTTGGTATTATTCTTCGTTTTCCTAGCGAGTATGTCGGTGAAACTTACCTTGTTTTCGTTGATTATCTTGCCCCTTTCGGGTTCGGTGATCGCGACGATTACGCGTAGATTAAGACGCGCAGCGGGCGAGGTCCAACAGCATTTGAGCGGAATTATCAGTTTATTGGATGAGACCTTTGGGGCGATGCGCGTGGTAAAGGCATTTCGGGCAGAGAAAATGATGGACGCGCGCTTCCAAGCTGGAAACGATCGCTACCGAAACTCCTTATTAAAAATGGTGTTTCGCCAAGAATTAACCTCACCCACATCGGAGAGTTTAGGGGTTCTAGTCGTAACTGGAATCCTGTTATATGGCGGTAGTCTAGTGATTAGTGGGGAAGGAGAATTATCTGCATCTACCTTCATCGCCTTTATTGCCACTTTTTCGCAGGTGATGCGCCCGGCGAAAGCCATTGCAGATGCGTTTAGTGGTATTCAACGCGGGGTTGCTTCGGCAGATCGCATTATTGAAATCCTAGATACGAAATCAGACATTATTGCGGAGGAGCCGATTACACCTGTGTCAGAATTTACAGATAAAATCAGCTTCGAGGGAGTAGGTTTTGAATACGTGAAAGGGCACAAAGTTGTAAAGGACGTCAGTTTCGATATCCCTAAAGGCAAAACGATTGCCCTCGTAGGAGCATCCGGTGGCGGAAAGTCTACGCTAGCGGATTTGCTTCCACGTTTCTACGATGCTTCATCTGGAAAAATTACGTTGGATGGAGTCCCGCTAAAAAATATTCCTTTGGACGACTTAAGAGGTTTAATGGGGATTGTGACTCAGGAATCAGTCTTGTTCAATGATAGCATTTTCAATAACATCGCCTTCGGGACTGAGGCATCCTTAGCGGAAGTGCAGGCTGCGGCTAAGATTGCGAATGCGCACGAATTTATCTCATCAAGCCCAGAAGGATACGAAACGGTCATTGGAGATAGGGGTTCTAAATTATCAGGTGGCCAAAGACAACGCATCTCCATCGCCCGCGCCGTCCTCAAAAATCCACCCATCTTGATTCTAGATGAGGCGACGAGCGCCTTAGACAACGAATCAGAGAAGTTAGTGCAAGAGGCTTTGGGTCATCTAATGGAGAACCGTACCGTCTTAGTCATAGCCCACCGGTTGTCTACGATTCAACACGCAGACCAGATTTTAGTGGTTCAACAAGGCGAAATCATCGAGCGTGGCACTCACGAGGAATTGATGAAGATTAAGAAAGGGGCCTACGCGGTTTTGGCACAAGGTATTACAGCCTAATTTTTACATATTTTATTAGCTAATCCGTCTTCAAAAAAGTAATTTTGTAACCGATTTTACATACAAATATTCGTTACTAGATACCATGTCACAAGCACAATTAGCCCAAAGAATTCAAGCATTAGAAGAATCCTCTACCTTAGGGATGACGAAAAAAGCGCGCGAATTAGCAGCTCAAGGTCACAAAGTAATCAGTCTTTCAGTAGGAGAGCCTGACTTTAAAACACCCGCTCACATTTGTGAGGCAGCTAAAAAGGCAATTGATGACGGCTTTCACGGATATTCGCCCGTGGCAGGTTATCCAGACTTGCGCATGGCGATTGCGAACAAATTAAAGCGTGATAATAACCTAGAGTGGGGTTCAGAAAATATCGTTGTGAGCACGGGGGCAAAACACTCCTTAGCGAATGCGATTGCAGCCTTAATTAATCCAGGTGACGAGGTGATTATCTTCTCTCCTTACTGGGTTTCTTACTCCGAGATGGTGAAATTAGCGGAAGGCACTTCGGTAATTGTTCAAGGCGCTTTTGACAATAACTTCAAAGTTACTCCGAGCAATTC
>CAJCBY010000382.1 GCA_903960725.1 uncultured Cytophagaceae bacterium
ACTATATTTTAGAGAGTTTAGCTTGGTTAGGCATCAGCCCAGACGAGGGCGTAGGCGTGGGTGGACCACATGAACCCTACCGCCAAAGCGAACGCAAAGATCTCTACAAAGCCTATGCAGACCAATTATTAGCCAATGGCAAGGCCTATTATGCATTTGACACCTCTGAAGATTTAGATGCGATGCGCGCTAGCTTCGAGAGTCAGGGTTCTGCCTTTCAATACAATTCGTTAACTCGTGTGAAGTTGAAAAATTCGATTGCTTTAGCACCTGCTGAAGTGGATCAACTAATCGCTTCTGGAACGCCTTACGTGATTCGCTTGAAAGTTCCAGCGAAAGGGGAGGTGCGTTTCCAAGACAGCATTCGCGATTGGGTACACGTGCATACGTCCAGCATCGATGACAAAGTCTTGATGAAGTCGGACGGGATGCCTACCTACCACTTAGCGAACGTGGTGGACGATCACATTATGGAAATTACCCACGTGATTCGTGGTGAAGAATGGTTGCCATCAGCGCCATTGCATATTTTATTGTACCAAGCTTTTGGCTGGAAAGCGCCTCAATTTGCCCATTTACCACTTTTGTTGAAGCCAGAGGGGAATGGTAAGTTGTCCAAAAGAGATGCGGATTTAGGTGGTTTCCCGGTATTTCCTATGGAATGGACGGATCCAGCAACGGGTGCGGTTTCCAAAGGATTCAAACAAGAAGGCTACCTAAAAGAGGCAACCTTAAACTTCTTAGCTTTCTTAGGCTGGAACCCAGGGACGGAGCAAGAGATGTTCAGCTTGACAGAATTAGCAGATGCTTTCTCATTAGAACGTATTAACAAAGCGGGAGCAAAGTTCGATGTAAAAAAGGCTCAATGGTTTAATGAGCAATACATTAAGTTACAAGATCCGGTGGCTTTGGCGGCGGATTATTTGCCTAAGCTTCCAGCTGATCAAGGTTTATCTTTTGTTCAATTATTTTTAGATCGCATTACGTTTCCACAAGAATTGGCTGTAAAAGTAGCTGAGTTTCAAGCGCGTCCTGCTATTTATGATGAAGCTGTTATGGCCTCGAAGTGGAATGCAGATGCGGCGTCAGGTTTACAATTCATTGCACAGGCCTTACCTAGTGTGGATTCGTGGGAGCCGGAAGGCATCAAGCACGCAATTCATGAGGTTTTAGAGGCCAACGGAATTAAGATGGGCAAGGTAATGCAGATTTTGCGCGTGGCCTTGAGTGGAAACGGAGCAGGTCCAGATTTAATGATTTCGATGCAATTATGGGGTAAAGCGGAGGTGATCGAGCGATTGTCTTTGGCTTTGGCAAAATTCCCAGCACTATAAAATAAGATGGCCAAAAAGGACAAAAAAAAGGAATTACCCACCGTTCATCCAGAATTAGCGGGATTTGAAGTGAATATCGATTCATTAGGAACCATCACGTCCAGTCTTGACCGCGATCGCTTAAATGCGTTTTTGGATAAGCACATGCCCGAGGATAAAAAATTAAAACCGAAAGAAAATGAAGGTTAGTCAAGAAGATGTGAAGAAAATCGCGCATTTGGCTCGATTAGAGATGCCCGATTCGAAACTAGGGGAGATGCAAGATTCCATTAACAAGGTGTTAGTGTGGATGGAAGCCCTCAATTCGGTGGATACATCGTCCGTGGAGCCTTTGGTCCACATGACCCCTGCCTTAAATAACTTCCGCGAGGACGAAGCAAAAGTAACATTAGATCGTGCCCAAGCGCTTGCCGTAGGCCCTGATACAAACGAAACCTATTTCAAGGTGCCGCAAGTAATCGAATAGAAATCTAGAAATTAGCCGATATAGTATTCAATTGCCTTCTTCATTTCCGATTTACTGACCGGAATATCGTAGCCACAATCCCCAATACCCGTTAACAGCGAGAATCTCACTTCCCCGCCTTTGTTCTTCTTATCTTGAAGCGTTAACGCAATAATCGCAGGAATCTCAGACGCCTTCAGTGTTACCTTTCCATACGTCTCAAACAAATAGACTTCAATATCACCTAGTTCCTCCGCGCTAATCAATCCACGTTGAAATGCCAAAAAAGCTTCCATAATCATCCCCACCGCAATCGCTTCCCCATGTAAAATCTTACGCTTCCCTTGATCTAATAAAAATGTCTCCACGGCATGGCCTAGCGTATGTCCCCAATTCAAGATCTTGCGCAGTCCTTTCTCCGTAGGATCTTCCGCGACTACCGCCTTCTTGATTTCAACAGAATGTTCAATAAGTCCAGCAAAGTCAACATCCGCAAAATCGGTATGGCTTATTTGCTCCCACTTCTCTGCGTCCCGAATCAGGCAATGCTTGATAATTTCGGCATATCCAGAAAGCTTTTGTGCTTGAGGTAACGTTTGAATAAAATTTGGATCGATCAAAACCGATTTAGGCAAGTTGAAAACCCCAATGTGGTTCTTCAAACCCTGGAAGTCCACGCCTAATTTCCCGCCCACACTTGCATCCACTTGCGCTAATAAGGTCGTAGGAATCTGAATAAAGTCTATCCCGCGCTTATAGGTAGAGGCACAAAACCCACCCAAATCACCGATCACCCCACCGCCCAAATTAATTAACAATCCGTGGCGATCCATGTTTGCTTTGGTCATCACCTCCCACACCTTTTCACAAGTGCCCAGGTGTTTATTGTTCTCCCCTGATTTGATTTGAATCTTGATAAAATCCTTCGGCAAATAGGCTTGAATCAGGGGAAGGCAATGCTTTGATGTATGTTCATCTACTAAAACCGCTATTTGCAAATAGTTATTTTGGCTTAAAAAAGCCGGCAAAGAATTTGAAATAGGTGTGATTTCGACTGACATAGTATTTTTTCTTCAATGGATTCCTCAAAATTACCACGATTTTGTGAAAATGGACTATTTTTTGCCTAATTTTGTACCCGCTTGTTAATCCCACAAGATTTACATTTTTTATGAGAGAGATTCAGTTTAGAGAAGCCTTACGTGAGGCAATGACAGAGGAGATGCGTCGTGATTCATCTGTTTTTTTAATGGGTGAAGAAGTGGCGGAGTACAATGGAGCCTACAAAGTTTCCCAAGGAATGTTAGACGAATTCGGTCCAGATCGCGTGATTGATACGCCGATTGCTGAATTGGGTTTTGGTGGAATTGCCGTAGGAGCATCAGCGAATGGTCTTCGCCCAATCGTTGAATTCATGACCTTTAACTTCTCTTTAGTAGCAATTGATCAACTGATTAACTCAGCTGCTAAAATGATGTCTATGTCTGGTGGACAATATTCTTGCCCTATCGTCTTCCGCGGACCGACTGGAAATGCGGGACAATTATCATCTCAACACTCGTCTAACTTCGAAAATTGGTTTGCAAACACACCCGGCTTAAAAGTGGTGGTTCCTTCGAACCCTGCAGATGCAAAGGGTTTGTTGAAAGCATCAATTCGCGATAATGATCCCGTGATTTTCATGGAATCTGAAGTGATGTACGGTGACAAAGGCTTAGTACCAGACGGCGAATACTTAATCCCAATCGGTAAAGCTAATATCGTTAAACCTGGTTCAGCGGTAACTATCGTTACTTTTGGCAAAATGCTTTCTCGCGTGGTAATGCCAGCGGTAGAGGAATTAGAAAAACAAGGAATATCGTGCGAAGTGATCGACTTACGCTCCGTTCGTCCAATTGATTATCCTGCAGTAGTGGAATCAGTGAAGAAAACGAACCGTTGTGTTGTAGTAGAAGAGGCGAATCCATTATCAGCTATCTCATCAGAGATTGCTTACCACTTACAGCGTTGGGCATTTGATTACTTAGATGCGCCAGTCGTTCGTGTGAACTCACGCGACTTACCGCTTCCTTACGCACCTACCTTGATTGAAGAAATTCTTCCAAGCATCGAGCGTACTATCCAAGCAGTTAAAACAGTAACCTACAAGAAGTAATCTTCTTTAGTGCATAAAAAAAGCCGGAGCTTCTAACGAAACTCCGGCTTTTTTATGCAGTAGTCAGTGGACAGTAATCAGTATCCATTGGTCGCTAGCAGCGACTGATAAAAGTTCAAAGAGCAAAGTTCAAAGTTCAAAGATGGTATCGCCTTCGGCGATTACTTTGTGAAGTATTTTTCACGAATCCATCCGCGAAGCGGATACCACCTTTGAACTTTGCTCTTTGTACTTTGCAATTTGCTCTCTACTCCCTACAGTACATAGATAAACCTCGATCCATCCACATCTACACCCTCTAACTTGATGCGGCCTTTTCTGCCCTCTAAAGCCTCAACTGCCTCCTTAGGAGAGCTGATTGCCTTGTCGTTGATCTTGGTAATAACAGAGCCTTTAGCTAAACCATACATTTCTAAACGGCCATCTGGGAGTACTTCGGCAACTTTAACACCTGAACTAACGCCGAATTTCTTCATCTCAGCTGGGGTCAAGCTTGCAAATTTAGCACCTAGGAACTCTGATTTCGCTGATTCTGTTGAGTTGTCGCCTTTTACGATTTCGGTGTTGCCATCTTTGTTCTTCAATGTTACTTTGAATTCCTTGATAGCTCCATCGCGGTTAACCGTAACTTGAAGTGGCTCACCTGGACGCTTTCTGCTAACAATTTCCATCAATTTCGACGATGACTTGGTCTCAACTCCGTCGATCTTAACGATTACGTCGTTGATTTTGATTCCGGCGTCTTTTGCTGCTGAGTTTTCAGAAAAACCGCCTACATATACACCAGCGCTTGTTTTAAGGTCTTTTTCGTCCGCTAATTTGGCATTTACTTCAGAGATTTGAACGCCTAAGAAGCCGCGTTGAACGTTACCGTATTTAATTAAGTCGCCAGATACTTTCTTCACGATGCTTACCGGTACGGCGAAAGAGTAGCCTGCAAATTGACCTGTACGAGAATAGATGGCGGTATTGATACCGATTAATTCCCCTTTTAAGTTCACCAAAGCTCCACCGGAGTTGCCTGGATTTACCGCAGCATCCGTTTGGATGAATGATTCAAGTGGATTCATGTCTGGAGAATCGCGGTCGATGATGTTTTGACGACCTTTGGCAGAAACGATACCCGCAGTAACTGTTGATTCTAAATTGAATGGATTACCCACGGCTAACACCCATTCGCCTACGCGAAGTGCATCAGAATCGCCAAAAGTTAAGAAAGGCAAATTCGTTTCCTTGATTTGAATAACCGCTAAATCTGATGATGGGTCGGTCGAAATGACTTTGGCCTTGTATTCACGCTTATCATTTAGAATAACGGTCACCTCCGCAGCTTCTGCCACCACGTGGTTATTAGTGACAATGTAGCCGTCAGCGGAGATGATTACTCCAGAACCTGACGCCTCTTGTGGTTGTTGCTGTTGTCTACGGCCACCGCCACCACCGAATGGATCTCCAAAACCAAAGAAATCATCGAAAGGGCTCGAAAATTGTTGTTGTCTTTGACGCGTTTCCATTTTCGTCTTAATATGCACTACGGCAGGCGTAGTTTTTTCTGCTGCATAAGTGAATTCGCCGGGATTGCCAGGAACGATTTGATTTGAAACAGACGTTGTGAAAGCGGAGGGTGCATCCGAGAATCCGGATGTATTTCCTAAATTAAAAAGAGAATAGGCACCTAAGGTGACTCCGCTGGACATTAATGCGATGATTGCATACGACTTAAGCTGATTATTCATTTTTATTTTTTTTGAATTAAATTAAAAATTATTGATACGAATTTAATTGAAAATTCGCCTCGCACAACCTCATTAACAAGATTTAAGAGTTTTAATTCCCAAAGGAAATGGCTAATTTTGTGGTTCATTCGTAAAAACACGTTCAAATGATTTTAAGTGAGCAAGAATTATTGAGGAGACAAAAGCGCCAGGAGTTATTGGCGATGGGAATTGATCCTTATCCTGCACAGGAATACCCGGTGAATGTTTATTCTGATCAGATTTTGGCAGAATTCAAACCGGAGTCTGGAAACTTCCAGGACGTGGTATTAGCAGGTCGCTTAATGGGCTTCCGTATCATGGGAAATGCCTCTTTTGCTGAGCTTCAGGACGCGAATGGCCGTATTCAATTGTACTTCCGCCGCGACGACTTATGTCCGGGCGAGGATAAAACCTTGTACAATACGGTATTTAAAAAGTTATTAGACATCGGTGACATCATCGGTGTAAAAGGATATGTGTTCACGACGCAGATGGGTGAAATTTCCGTTCACGTACGTGAGTTTACGATTCTCTCCAAAGCCTTAAAGCCACTTCCTGTCGTTAAAGAAGCAGATGGCCAAACCTACGACGCCTTTTCTGATCCAGAAATGCGTTACAGACAGCGTTACGTAGATTTAATCGTTAACCCTTCTGTGAAAGACATCTTCATCAAGCGTGCGAAGATCATCTCGACGATGCGTGCGATGTTTGATGAACGCGGTTGGTTAGAGGTGGAAACACCGGTTTTGCAAGCGGTTCACGGTGGAGCCTCGGCTCGTCCCTTCCAGACCCACCACAATACCTTGGATATGCCTCTTTATTTGCGTATTGCGAATGAATTTTATCTGAAGCGTCTAATCGTTGGTGGTTTTGATGGCGTATATGTGTTTGGTAAAATGTTCCGTAATGAAGGAATGGACCGTACGCACAACCCTGAATTTACCT